>JBAYDV010000022.1:0-24861 GCA_041668045.1 Bacteroidales bacterium
CCTACGCATGATCAGGACAAAGAGATAGAAGATCCTGTTTCTAGAAAACAGGTTAATGCTTTAGCTAAGAATGCTAAAGATTTCGGACTTCATCATTATGGTATGTTAGATAGTCGCAATGGTATAATTCATGTCGTCGGACCAGAACGAGGTTTAACATTACCTGGTATGACCATAGTATGTGGAGATAGTCATACCTCTACTCACGGGGCAATGGGTGCAGTAGCTTTTGGGATCGGTACGAGTGAGGTAGAGATGGTATTAGCATCTCAATGTGTGCTGCAAACGAAACCAAAGAGTATGCGTATTAGAGTAGATGGTAAGTTAGGAAAAGGTGTTACTGCTAAGGACTTAGCATTATATATTATTAGTCAACAGACTACTGGTGGTGCTACTGGATATTTCGTGGAGTATGCCGGAGAGGCTGTAGAATCTTTATCTATGGAAGGCCGTCTTACATTATGTAATCTGTCTATAGAGATGGGTGCCCGTGGTGGTATGGTGGCTCCAGATGCTACTACTTTCGCATATATTAAAGGACGAGATAATGCTCCTAAGGGTAAAGCTTGGGATAAGGCTATTTATGAGTGGTCTAAATTAAAGAGCGATAGTGACGCTGTTTATGATAGAGAGGTGGTTTATAATGCTGCAGATATAGAGCCTATGGTCACTTATGGGACTAATCCAGGCATGGGTATGGGTATTTCTCAGAATATTCCTAGCCTCGAGAGTCAGAGCTCTTCTGCTAGAGATAGTTATAGTAAATCTCTTAAATATATGGGCTTTAAACCAAATGAAAATTTGCTTGGTAAAGATATAGATTATGTGTTTATGGGTAGTTGTACTAATGGTCGTATAGAGGATTTTAGAGCTTTCGCTTCGATAGTGAAAGGTCATGAGAAAGCTCCTGATGTTACTGTTTGGTGTGTGCCTGGTTCATGGATGGTAGATAAGCAGATTAAAGATGAGGGATTGGATAGTATTCTAGCTAAGGCTGGTATAGAGCTTCGTCAGCCAGGTTGTTCTGCTTGTTTGGCTATGAATGATGATAAGATACCTGCTGGAAAATTGTCAGTAAGTACTTCTAATCGTAATTTCGAAGGACGTCAGGGCCCTGGAGCACGTACTATTTTAGCCTCTCCTCTTACAGCGGCTGCAGCTGCTATTACTGGAAAACTTACTGACCCAAGAGATTTTATCTAATTTAAAAATTAAGAAAATGAAACCAAAATTAACGCAATTAGTTTCCACTATGGTACCATTGCCATTAGAAAATATAGATACAGACCAAATTATTCCTGCCAGATTCTTGAAATCTACGACTAAAAAAGGCTTCGGCGATAATCTTTTTAGAGATTGGAGATATAATAAGGATGGTTCTCCGAAGAAGGATTTCGTGCTTAATAATCCGACTTATCATGGTGATGTGTTGGTGGCAGGAAAGAATTTCGGTAGCGGATCAAGCCGCGAGCATGCCGCCTGGGCTGTGGCAGGATATGGTTTTCGTGTCGTGGTATCTAGTTTTTTCGCAGATATTTTTAAACAGAATGCGATGAATAATTTCGTTCTACCAGTGGTGGTATCTGAGAAGTTTTTAGCCGGCTTATTTAAGTGTATTGAGGAAAATCCAGAGGCTAAGGTGGCTGTGGACCTTCCTGCTCAGACTATCACTAATACTGTAACTGGTGAAAAGGAGAGTTTCGATATCAATCCTTATAAAAAGCATTGTTTGGTAGAAGGACTCGATGATATTGATTTCTTATTGAGTAACAAAAGTAAGATTGAGTCCTGGGAGGCAGAAAATAAATAATATGAAAAAGCTCGGTAAGAAGATACAAATCATGGATACGACACTACGTGATGGTGAGCAGACTAGTGGCGTTTCGTTTGTACCTAATGAAAAATTAATGATAGCTAGACAGTTACTTAAGGAGGTTTGTGTTGATAGAATAGAGATAGCTTCTGCACGAGTGTCTGATGGTGAGGCTGATGCTGTTAGATTAATTACTGATTGGGCTTTTGAAAATGATATACTTAAGAAAATAGAGGTTCTTGGCTTCGTCGATGGTCATACTTCTGTAGATTGGATTTATAACGCTGGTGGTAGAGTTATAAACTTATTGGCTAAAGGTTCTAGAATTCATTGTGAAAAACAACTAGGGAAAACTTTAGAACAACATATATCGGATATTAAAAAAGTAGTGTCTTATGCTGATTCTAAAGGCATGACGACGAATATTTATCTCGAGGATTGGAGTAATGGAATGAAAAATTCTCCGGATTTTGTTTTTTCTATGGTTGAGGCCCTGAAAGAAACTAGTATTGTCCATTATATGTTGCCAGATACATTAGGGGTATTAAATCCTTTCGAAGTTATATGTTATGTGCGAAAGATGATAAGAAAATTTCCTGATTTGAAGTTCGATTTTCATGCACATAATGATTATGATTTGGCTGTAAGTAATGTATTAGCTGCTGTTTATAGTGGAATAACAGGACTTCATACGACGATTAATGGGCTAGGGGAGCGAGCTGGGAATGCTCCGCTTTCTAGTGTTCAGTCTATATTAAAAGATCATTTTCACGCTGAAACGCATATAGTAGAGAGTAAATTAAATACTATTAGTCGTTTGGTGGAGGCTTATTCAAACGTTCGTGTGGCTGCTAATCAACCTATAGTTGGTAGAAATGTATTTACTCAAGTGGCTGGTGTTCATGCAGATGGAGATAATAAGCATAATCTTTATTGTAATGCTTTAATTCCAGAACGTTTTGGGCGTGAGCGTGAGTATGCCTTAGGGAAGAATAGTGGACGAGCTAATATTAGAAAGAATCTAAAGAAACTTGGCTATAAACTGAGTGAGGATGCTATGGCTAAGGTTACTAAGAGGATTATTCAATTGGGCGACCGTAAAGAGATGGTTACCCCTGAGGAGTTACCTTATATCATTCATGATGTGATGAAAGAGTCTAATCAGAAGGATAGGGTTAAGCTTCTTCATTATTATGTTACTCTGAGTAAAGGACTCAAGCCTGTGGCTAGTCTTAAGATTCAAATAGATGGTAAGACCTATGAGGCTACTTCAAGTGGTGCTGGACAGTATGATGCTTTCGTGACGGCTGTACGTGATATTTATACAGATATTCTACATCAACAGTTCCCTAATCTTAAGGATTATGAAGTGACTATACCTCCAGGTGGTCGTACTCAGGCTTTCGTTCAGACTGTTATTACTTGGGAGTATCTAGGTCATACTTTTAGAACTGTAGGTCTTGATGCTGACCAGACTGAGTCTGCTATAAAAGCTACTATAAAGATGCTTAATATTATTTATAGTGAAGATTTATCTAAAGAAAAGAAAGAAGAATTTAACAAATTAAAATAAATTATAAAATGAAATTTAATATCGCAGTTTTGCCAGGAGATGGAATAGGTCCAGAAATCATGGCAGAGGCAGTTAAAAGTGTAAATGCCGTAGCTAAAAAATTCGGTCATGAAGTGAATTATTCTTATGGCTTAGTCGGTGCTTGTGCTATTGATAAATGCGGCAATGCTTATCCAGATGAGACTCATGCTATGTGTATGAAGAGTGATGCAGTGCTTTTTGGAGCTGTTGGAAGTCTGAAATATGATAATGACCCTAAAGCCAAAGTTCGTCCTGAACAAGGTCTTTTAGCTATTCGTAAAAATCTAGGTCTTTATGCTAATATTCGTCCTGTTACTACTTTTCCTGCTCTTATTCATAAGTCGCCTCTTCGTCGAGATTTAGTAGAAGGTGCAGATTTTATATGTATAAGAGAGCTAACCGGTGGTTTGTATTTTGGTAAGCCTCAGGGACGTAGCGAGGATGGTAATACTGCTTATGATACTTGCGTGTATAGTCGTAATGAAATAGATCGTATAGTTCGTTTGGCTTATAGTTATGCTGAAAGACGTCGCAAGAAGTTAACTATTATTGATAAGGCTAATGTTTTGGCTACTTCTCGTCTGTGGCGTGAGGTGGCGCGCGAGATTGAACCTGAATTCCCTGATGTAGAGACTGAGTATATGTATGTTGATAATGCTTCTATGCGTATGATTCAGGACCCTAAGTCTTTCGATGTTATGGTTACTGAGAATACTTTTGGGGATATTTTGACTGATGAGGGTTCTGTAATTACTGGTTCTATGGGTCTTTTACCTTCTGCATCGATTGGTCTTCATACTTCTTTGTTTGAACCTATTCATGGTTCTTGGCCTCAAGCTGCTGGTAAGCAGATAGCTAATCCATTAGCTACTATCTTAAGTGCTGCTATGATGTTTGAATATGCATTTAATCTTAAGGATGAGGGTAAGGCTATTCGTGATGCTGTTCAGGCTTCTATGGATGCTAAGGTATGCACTGGTGACATTTTGGAAAAAGGTGAGAAAGTTTATACCACTGCACAAGTCGGAGATTGGATAGCTGCTAAGATTGAAGAATAGCGCAGCTTTCATATTGCCATAGATATAATTTGTATATGTCTTTTAAATAATAATGAGCTTCCAATTTTAAGTTGGAAGCTTTTTTTATGTGAATAAGTAGCTTTATGTAACTTTTGATAAAGAAAATGTAATATTTGAGATAATATTCTTCTGTAATCTTGATTAGTTTTGTGTAATAAAATTAAAAGTAATGAGCAAATTTCTAAAATGTATTTTTTTCAGTGTGGTAATTCTTGTAGTATCTAATTTTGAGATATCGGCGAAAGTAATATTGCCACGATTAGTTAGTAATCATATGGTTCTTCAACGTGGTGTTAATGTGAAATTATGGGGGTGGGCTGCGCCGAATGAGTCTATTATAATACATTTTAAGAATCATGTTTATGATACTTGTGCTGATGAAAATGGTAATTGGGAATATGTTTTGAAAGCTCAGAAGGCTGGTGGCCCTTATGTTATTAAAATAAATAATCTTATTGTTGAGGATGTTATGTTTGGGGATGTGTGGCTTTGTTCGGGTCAGTCTAATATGGATTTGCCTATTAGTAGGGTGCTAGATCTGTATAAGAATGAGGTAAAAAGTGTGAATAATACTAATATTAGGCTATTTAAGGTTTCTACAAGGTATAATTTTACTAATCCAGAGAGTGATTTGGATGATGGGGAATGGAAGGTGGTTTCTCCTTCGAATGTGTTGGATTTTTCTGCAGTTTCTTACTTTTTTGGGAAGGAGTTGTATGATTATTATAAGGTGCCTATTGGTCTGTTGAATTCAAGTCATGGTGGTACTCCTATCGAGGCTTGGCTTAGTGATAAATATATTAAAAAGTATCCTGCTGCGTATTTGAAATATAAACTTGCTTCAAGTGATGGTTATGTTGATAGTGTTAAATATGTAGAGAATGAGAGTATTAGAGCTTGGGATAAGTACTTGGATAATAAAGATAAAGGTTATGGAAAATGGATGAAGGATGGTGTTGATACTTCAGATTGGAATAAGTTCATAATTCCTGGAGTCATACCTGGTATGGATAATAAAGCTGTTAATGGAGTTTATTGGTTTCGTAAATCTTTTAATATCACGTCTGAGATGGCTGGAAAGGCTGCTATTCTTCGTATGGGACGTATGGTAGATAGTGATTCTGTTTTTGTTAATGGTTCTTTCGTTGGTAATACTACATATCAATATCCTCCTCGTATATACAATATCCCTTTAGGCTTGTTAAAGGCTGGTGAGAATGTTGTTACAGTGAGATTGGTTAGTGAAAATGGAAGTGGTGCTTTTATTAAAGATAAACCATATAAGGTTATAGTTGGAGATTCTGAAATCTCGTTGAAAGGAGAATGGAGATATAAATTAGGGGCTAAAATGAATCGTAAGCCTTCTTCTACTTTTTTTGATTATTATCCAGTGGGTCTTTATAATGGTATGCTTGCTCCATTATTTAATTATAAAATTAAAGGTGCTGTATGGTATCAAGGGGAGTCTAATACTGGAGATGTACATAATTATGGTTCTATGTTAGAGGATTTAATTAATGAATGGCGTAAATCTTGGAATGAGCCAAAAATGCCAGTTTTATTTGTTCAATTACCAAATTATATGAAAGAGCAAGTTCTTCCTGTGGAGAATGGTGGATGGCCTGAAATGCGAGAGGTTCAACGTAAAGCTTTAAAAATCTCGAATACAGGAATGGCTATTATTATTGATTTAGGAGAATGGAATGATATTCATCCTTTACATAAAAAGGAAGTTGGTTATCGTTTGAGTTTGTTGGCTCGTAAAATAGCTTATGGAGAGAAAAATATAGTGTCATCAGGTCCTTTGTTTGATAAAGTAAAAGAGATTAAAAATTCTAATGTGGTTTTAAAATTTAAATCGGTAGGGAAAGGTTTAATTTCAGAAGAGACATTGGAAGGCTTTGCTATCGAGAATACTAGAGGCGATTCTTTCTGGGTTCAAGCGAAGATAACAGGAAAGGATCAAGTTACAGTTAATTGTAAAAACGTTGATCTTTCTTTAGGGTTTAAAATTAAATACGCATGGGCTAATAATCCTCTGAAAGCTAATTTATTAAATAGTGAACATTTACCAGCATCTCCTTTTACGACTCAGACTCTATATATTCAGAAGGGGTCATCCCATAAAAGTTTTTAAACGCAGTAGTAAAATGACTTTGACTGTTGAATCCTACCATATAGGATACTTGAGAAATGTTAATTTTCTTTTCTTTAAGTAGTTTAGCAGCTTGTTTTAAGCGGATATTACGTATATATTCTCCTGCGGATAAACCTGTTATTTCTTTAAGTTTTCTATATAACTGAACTCGACTTAATCCTACTTGTTTAGATAACATTTCTACGTTTAACTCCGAATTATCTAAGTTATCGTTTATAACTTTCATAACTCGTTCTATTAATACATTATTATTTGATTTAACATCTATAGGTTTTATTTTGTTTTCTTGCAGGGCTTCAGAATATTTTCCCTTTATTCGTGCTCGATTTTCAATAAGATTCTTGATTAATGTTTTTAGTTCGATTATGTCAAAAGGCTTATTTATATATCCATCAGCTCCTTTAGATAGACCTTTAATATGATTAAAATGTTCTGTTTCTGAAGTTAATAATATAACGGGAATATGATTAATGATGCTTTTACTTTTTATTTTTTTAAGTAGAGTGAAACCGTCCATTTTAGGCATCTTAATATCGGATATTATAATATCTGGGATGTTTTGTAATGCATTTTTTAGTCCCTCCTCGCCGTTTTCGCATGTGTCAATTTTATATTCTGTTTTTAATTCATTTTTTAAAAACAATAATAAATCGACATCATCATCAATTAGAAGAACTTTATAATGCGTTTTACTTTTTATGTTATTTTCTTCGCTATTATTTTTTTCTATAATAATATGGTCTGATTTTTTTATATAAGAATTTATATAATTTGGATCTTCTTTTAAAATTTCTTCTTTTTTAAGATGTTTAGATCCAACAGGCATACGAATAATAAATCGTGAACCTTGTCGATCTTTACGATTTACAGCTTTAATAGTGCCATGGTGTAATTTTACTAAACTATAACAAAAGTTTAAGCCTATACCAAAACCAAGAGTATTAGAGGAGTTAGGAACTTGATAGAAACGTTCAAATATTTTGTTAAGTTTATTTTTATCTATCCCTAAACCTGAATCTTGAATAATAATTTCAATAAAATGGTTATTTGTTATATCGTCATTAGTATTTAATATTATTTGTATCTCTCCATTATCTGGGGTAAACTTAAAAGCATTGCTTAATAAGTTTAGAATGATTTTATCAAAATATCTACGATCTATCCATAGTGGAACATTTTCAGAAGAATGTTCGAAGGTAAAATTAATATTATGCTTTTCTGCTCGATAAATAAAAGCCTTCGATAATTCGTTTATGTAACTTATTATGTTAGTATTCGAATATTGTAAAGCCATTTGTCCTTTATCGATTTTTCGAATATCGAGTAGTTGATTAATTAACCCTATAATTCTATTAGCATTTTCTTGCATAGTTAGTAATGCTTTTGATGTATTGCTATCATTTTTATCGCTAATTAAAGAATTTAATGGATTGATAATCATAGTCATAGGTGATCTTATCTCATGTGCTATATCTATGAAGAGCTTTATTTTAGTTTCATTAATATTTTCTAAATGTTTTTTCTTTAAGATTAAGATTAGTTCAAATACTATAGTTGAAATAATAATTAAATATATTATATATGCGAATATTGATTTATACCA
Organism: Bacteroidales bacterium; assembly: GCA_041668045.1. Taxonomy (GTDB): domain Bacteria; phylum Bacteroidota; class Bacteroidia; order Bacteroidales; family UBA932; genus JBAYDV01. The sequence continues at coordinate 8,248 of JBAYDV010000022.1, forward strand.
AGGGGGAGCTATGAAAATATGAATCTGTTTTATTGGAGAATATGAACCATCTTCATATGCTTGTACTTCAAACGTATAATTTCCGGCGAATAAATGATTATATGTTATTTGATTAATACCTAGCTGAGTTAAGGACCATTCTTTTCCTAATTCTTTTAGTCTATATTTATAATATATATTCTCTGGAGAATGAAAATCCATAGTGGAAAAATCAAAAGTAAAAGTATTGTCGTCATTAGATAAATAAAAATTTTCGGCATCTTCTATATTTGTATTTATAACATGTTTTTTACCAGAGCGAGTATTTGAATTAACAGCTTGGTTTCCAATAAACATTTTTGTTATAATAACCTTATTATTAAAAGGTTGATCTTTCTTTTCCTCTGGTGAAAAGAAGGTTATTCCGGAGCTACCTCCAAAATAGATAATGCCTTCATTATCTTGATAATACATTCCACGTATATATTCTTTATCTACGAGCCCATCACCTGTATAAAAATTACAGATATGTTTAGTATATTTTGCTAGCTTGTTTATGCCTCTAAAAGTGCTACACCAGATATTTCCTTCTTTATCTTCAGCTATACCACAAATCATATTATTAGAAAGCCCATTTTTCGTAGAGTAGCGCTTGAAGATCTTTTTACTTTTATTATATGAAAATAACCCATTATTTGTTCCAATCCATAATGTCCCATCTTTAGACTCTATTAATGAGTAACATATAGAAGACTGTAATATTGAATCTTTCTTAATATCAAGAAAACAATCATTTTTCGCATCATAACAGCTAATACCAACATAATGTCCTATCCATATCAAATCATCTTTTCCACATATGATTACATTTATATATTGATTATCTAAGAATTGTTTAGATTTTGGATTTTTCTCACATATTTTAGATTCTTTCATAGTTCGTAAATCAAAACGTTTGATGCCTCCTCCCATTAGACCTACATAAAGATTCTTATTGTTATCCTCTGTAATACTTTTTATATACTGGTCTTTTAGCTCAGGAATAAAATTAAATTTTTTAGATTCCAGATTTAATGAAGCTAGACCTTTGCAATAAATACTAACCCATAATTTGTTATTGCTATCTCTAAATAAAGCCTTTACAGAGGCGTCTGTTTGAATATGCTTAATAATCTTACCATTATTATTAAATTCAAATAATCCTTTATCTTCAAGAGCTCCGATAACATACCTATTTTCGTCTTTATATACACAGCTTACTATTCCTTGGTTTTCTATATCATTTTCAATAGTATTATAATCGTCTTGATAGAAGTCTAAGAAGCCAAAAGAAGTAGGAAGTGTAGGTATCATTAATAAACCCTTTTGAAAAAGTCCAATCCATATATTATGTTTTTTATCTTCTATTATGGATGCTATCTTCGATGTTTTTATATCTAGAAATGGTGTGCTAATATGTTGAATATGAGTAATATAATTTTTATCTTTATTCATATAATATAGGCCATTATTAAAAGTAGATATATATAGATTGTGAATTTTATTATGATTTATTTGATGAATATCTATTTTGTCTATATTTTTTTTCTCTAGGTTATAAAAGGTTTGATCTTTTACATTAAATCTCATTATATTTTGACCAGATCCTATGTAAATATTACCATTTTCATCTTCCTTAATTACATTAGTGCTAGACTTAGTAATATCATAATGTCGTATATGTAGATAAGAAGAATCAATCATATAAACTCCATTATGCTCAGTTGCTATCCAAAGTTGATTAAGGTGATCTTCATAAAAGTCATTAATGATTTGATTGGAAATAAATAACTTATTATATAGATTTACTTGATGTAAAGTTTGATTCTTACTGTCGAATTCGAAAACACCATGTCCAGATGTAATTATCCATATTTTGCCATTGTGTATTTGTATAATTTTCTTGATATTTGGATGAATATTATTACTAAAATTAATAGTTTTAAAAGCATCTTTATTTGGCATATAATATTGTAATCCATTAGAACAGCCTATCCATAATATTTTATTATTATCTATAAAAATATATCGAACAGTATTATTTAATAAAGAAGTCGAATTATTATCTTCATGTAAATATTGAGTAAACTGTACGCCATCGAATTTATTAAGACCGTATTCTGTAGATATCCATATGTATCCTTTGTTATCTTGACAGATTCCATTTATTAAATTAGAGGTTAATTCTCCTGATTTATAGAAATAACTATTATTCGAGTATAAACATATATAGACGAATATAAAGAATATTGAGGTTAATATTTTTCTTTTCATTGGTATTGATTAAAGGATATTACAAAGTAGGAAAATTTATACGTATAAAACAATAGATTAAATGGGTTTTTAAATATGTTTCACATAAAAAAAAGAGAAATGAAACAAATATTAAAAAAAAAGGAATATATATAATAACGTAGTTACAAAAGATAAAAGATATGAAGCATCTTATTTAAAAAGTTAAAGCAATATATGTTAAATTTGTTTTAATTAAAATTTGATTGACTATGAAAAAATATTTCTTTCTAGGGATAATATTATGTTCTTTAAGTACTAATATATTCAGCCAAAATAATGTGCGATTAAAACAAATTTTTGATTTTGATTGGCAGTTTCATTTTGGTGATGATGCGAATGCTGTGAAGAAAGGATTTGTGCCAAAAGAATGGGAATGGAAGAATATTCAATTACCTCATGATTTCAGTATAATACAAGATTTTGATAAAAAAGTTGGAGGTTCTGCAGGTTATTTGCCAGGAGGTATCGGTCTTTATCGAAAAGAATTTTATGTGCCGTCTACATATCGAGGAAAGATAATATCAATTATTTTTGATGGAGTGTATCATAATGCGACTATCTATTTAAATGGGGAAAAAATAGGATCTCATAGATATGGATATACGAGTTTTAAGTTAGATATGACTGAACATTTACATTATGGAAAAACAAACGTTTTATTAGTAAGAGTAAATCGTACAGAGGTTTCTAGGTGGTATACAGGGTCAGGAATTTATCGTCATACCTGGTTACAAGTAACAAATCCTATTCATGTAAAAACATGGGGTACATATGTAACTATGACTGATGTTAATAAGGAATCAGCGCATATTAAATTATCTACTACTATTGTTAATCAGAGTAAAAAAGATGAAAAAATAAAGGTATCTCAATTTATTCTAGATGAAAATAAAAATTTAGTCATACAAAATGACAGGGTACTCGAAGCTGATTCTGTTTTAATTGTCCAAAAGACTAGTAATATAGAGCAATTTTTTAAACTAAATAATCCTCATTTATGGTCAATAGAGACACCTACACTCTATACTGTTAAAACAGTTATAAGCGAAAAAGGGAGAATATTAGATACCTATTATACTCAAATAGGAATAAGAAATGTAAGGTTTGATGCTAAAGATGGTTTCTTTTTAAATGGTAAAAATTTAAAACTTAAAGGAGTCTGTCTTCATCAAGATGCAGGATGTCTAGGTGTAGCTGTTCCCAAACGTTCTTATGAACGACGTTTAGAAATTCTCAAAGAATTTGGATGTAATGCTATACGCTGTAGTCATAATCCTCCTGCTCCTGAATTTCTTGATTTATGTGATAAAATGGGATTCCTTGTTTTAGATGAGGCATTTGATAAGTGGAAATCTGGATATTACGAAAAATATTTTGATCAATACTGGAAACAAGATATTCATGATATGATCGAGAGAGATCGTAATCATCCAAGTATCATAATGTGGAGTATAGGAAATGAGGTTTCAGAAGCTTCTTTACAGGATAATACTGGTATAGATAGAGCTAAGATGTTAAGAGATTATGTCCATGAAATAGAGCCTACAAAACCAGTAATGATAGCTTGCCAAAATAATTTTAATGATGCATTTGGAGATGTCCCAGATATATTGGGCTATAATTATATGGAAACGAGATTAATAAAGAATCATAAAGATAATCCTAATAAGATACGTTTTGTAAGCGAAGCTTTTCCTTATTTTAGTAGTGATAATAATCATATTAGAGAATATTTAGATAAAAATCCGTGGAATTATGTAAAAGATAATAAATTCATACTTGGTGCTTTCATATGGGCAGGTGTAGATTATTTAGGAGAATCATCATGGCCTCTAAAAGGTTGGGTTTGCAGCTTATTTGATATGTGTTTGTTTGAAAGGACTGCTTCTGCATATCATAGATCAGTATGGAATGAAGAACCCATGGTACGCATTGCTGTAGTGGATCCATCTCAAGACATAGCTGCAGGAAAAGATCATTGGCAGTTTCCTACTATGGTTCATCACTGGAATTTTCCATATACAGATGAGCGTGTTTTAGAGATTAGGACTATGACTAATTGTGATAAAGTTAAATTAATAGCTCCTGATGGTTATTTTAAAGCAGATTTTGCTTTAAGAAGTTCTGAGAATTATCAAAATCAAACTATAAAATGGAACATACCATACAGAAAAGGTAAAGTACTGGCTATAGCGTATAATAATGGGGTAGAAGTATGTCGTGATAGTATAGTAACCTCAGGAAATACCTATTATGCTAAAATTACTCCTGATCGTAATATTATTAAAGCTGATGGACAGGATTTATCGTATATTACTATTTCTTTATATGATGAGAATAATATCCCTGTACAAATAGATGATCGTATGATTACCGTTTCAGTTGAGGGAGAAGGAAAATTTTTAGGTATTGAGAATGGAGATTTTAGACGTCAGAAATCTTTCCAAGGAAATAAACTTAAAACATATTTTGGAAAATCTCTTGTAATAATTCAATCTAATAGAAAACCAGGTTTAATAAATGTAAAAATACATGTTCAAGGTATAGATAAACTTTATACAACTAAAATTACATCCAAATAAAATAAATATATGAAAAGTATAACTAAGAAATCTTATATAGTGAAAAAACTATCACTATTTTTATGTTGTTCATTAGGAAGTTTAACAATGTTAGCTACTAATCATTTTGTAGTTTTCCAACAGACTAAAAATTATTTTCCGCTCATTAATGATGGTGTTCCTTGTTCTATTCTTGTAGATTCTTCTGAAGAAAAAGGTGTCAAGATAGCATTAAATAGTTTTCAGAATGATGTGAAAAATGTATGTGGAATAAAGCCTAAGATTTCAACTACTATTAATAGTAAAAAATATATCATAGTCGGAACGTATAATTCTCCTTTGATTAAAAATTTAGTTTCATCTGGTAAGATAGAAGAATCACGTATAAAAGGAAAAAACGAAAAGTTTATAATAAAAGTAGTGAAATCTCCTATGAATGGAGTAGATGAGGCTTTGGTAATAGCTGGTAGTGATAAACGTGGAACTATATATGGTATTTATGAAGTCTCTCAACAAATTGGCGTATCTCCTTGGTATTGGTGGGCAGATGTTCCTATTCTTAAACATAATAATGTATATGTTAAACCTGGTGATTATACCGATGGTGAACCTGCTGTAAAATATAGAGGTATATTTCTTAATGATGAGGCTCCTTGTTTAACAGGGTGGAATTCTAGTACATTTGGAACTAAATATGGTCAACACGAGATGTATTCACATGTTTTTGAATTAATCTTAAGGTTACGCGGAAATTTTATGTGGCCAGCTATGTGGAATTGGGCTTTTTATCAAGATGATACTTTAAATAGTCAAGTAGCTAATGATATGGGAGTTATTATTGGAACTTCTCATCACGAACCTATGTGTAGAAATCATGAAGAATGGGTACGTAATGAAAAAGAATATGGAGCGTGGAATTATGTGACTAATAAGAAAGTTTTAGATCAATTTTTCAGAGAAGGAATAGAAAGAAGGAAAGGAACGGAAGATGTAGTAACTATAGGTATGCGAGGTAATGGAGATGAAGCTTTAAGTAAAGATGCTGATGTTGATTTATTAAAAAAAATAATTAAAAACCAACGTAAAATAATAACAGATGTAACTAAAAGACCTGCAGAAGAAACTCCACAAGTTTGGGCTTTATATAAAGAAGTTCAAGATTATTATGATAAAGGATTAAGAGTGCCAGATGATGTTATTCTTTTATTATCTGATGATAATTGGGGTGATATTAGACGTTTACCAAATAAAGAGGAGAGACGACATCCAGGAGGTTGGGGAATGTATTATCACGTTGATTATGTAGGAAGTCCACGTAATTCGAAATGGCTTAATGTTACTCCTATACAGAATATGTGGGAACAATTACAACTTACATATTCTTATGGAGTAGATAAAATGTGGATATTAAATGTAGGAGATTTAAAGCCAATGGAATATCCTATTTCTCTATTTATGAGTATGGCTTGGAATCCAACTAAATATAATCCAGATAATCTATTAGAACATGTTTATGATTTTTGTGTTCAGCAGTTTGGAATAGATCAAGCAGAACAAGCAAGTAAAATTTTGAATTTATATAGTAAATATAATGGAAGGATTACACCAGAACTTCTTAAGGCCGATACCTATAATATAGAAACAGGTGAGTGGAAGCAGGTTTCAGATGAATATATGAAATTAGAAACAGAGGCACTAAGACAGTATATATCTATAAAAAAAGAATATAAAGATGCATATAAACAATTAATTCTTTTTCCAGTTCAGGCAATGTCTAATTTATATGAAATGTATTATGCTCAAGCAATGAATCATAAATTATATGCTGAGAATAATCCAGAAGCTAATAAGTGGGCTGACTTGGTAGAAAAAGATTTCGCCCGCGATAAAGCATTATGTTATGATTATAATCATATAATGTCTAATGGAAAATGGAATCATATGATGGATCAGAAACATATTAGTTACGTTTCATGGAATGATAATTATCCAAAAGATGTAGTTCCTGAGGTATATCGTATAACGAATATACAAGATGCTATTGGAAATTATGTTTATACTGGGGATAATGGATATGTAGCTATGGAAGCAGAACATTATTATCAATCTCATTCTACAATAGAAACCAAATGGAAAGTTTTACCATATATGGGGAGAACTAAAAGTGCTATGATTCTATTACCATATACTAAGTCTGTAGAAGGTGCATATCTTACATATAAAATGGAATTACCTAAAGATGTTGATTCTGTAACTGTACATGTAGTAGTAAAATCTACATTAGCATTCCTTAATAATGGAGGACATAAATATTCTATAAGTATTGATGATGGATTAGAGCATATTATTAATTTTAATAATAACCTTAATGAAAAACCCGAGAATATTAATACTATATTTTATCCTACGGTAGTAAGAAGAATAGTAGAAAAGAAAATACCTATAAGATTAACAGAAACATCTGATGGAGTACATATCTTGAAATTTAAGCCAATGGATCCAGGAATAGTCTTAGAAAAGATATTAGTTGATTATGGAGGATATAAAAAATCATATCTATTTATGAATGAATCAAAATGTAAAAGAATAGATAGTTCAAAACAGGCTACTTTTGATTCCTTCGTATATGAAGTTCCTGCCAATCCTAATAGTTTAGATTTAAAAGATGGAGAAAATAATATATCAAATCCTATTTTACCAGGCTGTTATCCAGATCCAAGTATATGCAGAGTGGAAAAAGACTATTATTTGGTAAATTCTTCATTTTCTTATTTTCCAGGAGTTCCTATTTGGCATAGTCAAGATCTAAAACATTGGGATAAATTAGGTTATGTTTTAAATCGTAAATCTCAGCTTCTTTTAAAAGATACTATTAATATACGTTCTGGTATTTATGCCCCTGATATAGAATATAATAAGGATAATAAAACATATTATATGATAACGACAGGTGTTGAATGTGGAGGGACCTTCTATGTAACTACTGATGATCCCAAAAAATGTAATTGGAGTGATCCTATATTTCTTCCAAATGTTAAAGGTATAGATCCTAGTATTCTATTCGATGACGATGGAAAAGCATATATAACATATAATGATGCACCAGATGGAGAACCCAAATATTCAGGACACAGAGTAATTAAGATAATAGAATTTAATTGGAGAGATAATTTAGTAGTAGGCAAACCTAAAATTATAGTTAATGGAGGAACAGATATTACTAAATCTCCTGTTTGGATAGAAGGACCTCATTTGTATCATATAGAAGATACATACTATTTAATGGCAGCTCAAGGAGGAACAAGTATAAATCATAGTGAAGTAGTTTTTTCATCTAAAAACCCTTATGGACCATTTATTCCATGTGAAATAAATCCAATTTTAACACAAAAAAATTTAGATAAAGATAGAATTAATCCTGTTACATGTACTGGTCATGCAGATTTAGTGCAGACTCCTAATGGAAAATGGTATGCTGTTTTTTTAGGAGTTAGGCCCTATAAAGATAATTATGATGTTATGGGGCGAGAAACATTTTTATTACCTGTAGATTGGTATAAAAATCAGCCCGTTATATTATATCCAGAAAAAGCTATTAAATACAATAACTATCCTTCTGGTATTGATTCTCTATGGACTAAAGATGGCATGTCGAAAGATGCCTTTTTTATAAGAACTCCTCAGAAACAAATTTATCATATTAAAAATAATGGTAACTTATTATTATCATTGAAAGATATTAATATTAATGAATACAAACAGCCATCCGCTATATGTAGATGGATTAATAATTGGATTTTTAGTGCTACTACATCAGTGAATTATACTCCAAAATATGAGAGTAACTTGGCAGGACTTGTGCTTTTTCAGAATGATGAATGTAATATATGTTTTGGACTTTCAATTAATAAACGATCTCAACGTTGTTTAAAATTGATAATCAATAGTAAAAATGTCAAAAAAGAAGAAATAGAAATACTACTACCTAATAATAATGAAAAGGTATATTTAAAAGTTTCAGGAGATGATAAAGTTAATTATACATTTAGCTATAAAACAGATTTAAAAAGTGATTGGAATATAGTTGATAAGAATGTGTCTGCGGATATGCTAAGTACATATGTGTCAGGAGGTTTTACAGGTACGGCTATAGGTGTATATGCTGTAGATTAAATAGAATAGTTTAATAGTTTATTTACTTATTTCTTTATATATCTTGGATGAAACCATTTTTATAATAAATGAAATGTAAATGACAGATAATGTAACATTTTTGAAAGTGAATGATACAGGAAAAAAGTGTTTAAGTTTTTAAATCTCTAATTTTACAATAGTTAATCTATAGTAATTAGAAATTTAAAAACTTAATTTATTTATTATGAAATGTAAAAATTTACTATCTAAGCCAATTTGGCTTTTATTATTAATTTTTTTTGCTCCTATGCTGATGTTTGCTCAGAACATGCCAGTAAAAGGAGTAGTAAAAGATGATTCGGGTAAGCCTGTTATAGGTGTAAGTATTATCGAAAAAGGAACGATGAATGGAGTTATGACAGATAATAATGGTTATTACACTATAAATGTCAGCAAAAATGCAACTCTAGTATTTTCATTTATCGGTTTTAAAGCTCAAGAATTAGTAGTCAAAGATGAGACGACTTTAAATGTAATACTCCATGAAGATTCTACGTTATTAAATGAAGTGGTAGTTGTTGGTTATGGAACTGCTAGAAAATCTGACGTAACTGGATCAATAGCGTCGGTAGATCAAAAAACATTAGGAGCAATGCCGGTTCAGAGTTTTTCTGAAGCATTACAAGGTAGAATAGCTGGAGTAGAAATTAATACTACATCTTCAAGACCTGGAGCTAATCAGCAGATTCGTATTAGAGGTACAAGATCTTTGAATGCGAGTAATGATCCATTAATAGTATTAGATGGTATTCCTTATCCTGGTAGTATAAGTGATATTAATCCTAATGAGATTAAAAGTCTTGATATTTTAAAAGATGCCTCATCTACAGCTATTTATGGCTCACGTGGAGCAAATGGAGTCATATTAATCTCTACCAATAGAGGTAAAAAAGGTAAAGCTACAGTTAGTTATAATGGTTATTATGGTATAAATACATTATTTTCTGAATATCCAATGATGAATACTGAGCAGTTTAAGAATATGAGAGAATTAGCTACAGCTAATGGATCATCATGGGGAGCTGCTAGTCCTGATGATGATTATGCGATAGATACTAATTGGCAAGATAAAGTGTTTCAAAATGCATTCACTACTAATCATGACTTAACAATTACAGCAGGAACAGATAAAGGTTCTTATAGTTTAGGTGGTACATATTTTAATGAGTCCGCTTTAGTCCCAAATCAAGGATATAAAAGAATGTCTATTAGAACGGCTATTGATCAGGAAATCGGGGATTATATTAAAATAGGTTTAACAAGTCAAAATATTTATAGTAGAACTACTGGGGAGACTAGTGTACCAAATTATTTAATACTAGAAATGAATCCTTCTATATCTCCATATGATGAAAATGGAGATGAAAGAACTGATGATATACAGTTGAATTCTTCTGATATTGTTACAAATCCATTATTACTTGATAATGCTGGAGATAAACATAAAGAGCTGCGTCAAACGTATGCGACTTATAATAGTTTTTATGCAGAAATCAAGTTACTTGATTGTTTAAAATATAGATTTAATGTAGGTTTAAACTATAGACAGAGCAACTATGGAAAATTTAATGCGCCAGGTACTCCTTATATGAGTTATAATGCTACATTATCAGAAGCATCTATATCAAATTCACAAAATTATAATTGGACTATTGAGAATCTATTGACATTTGATAAAACATATGGAAAACATAAGATTAATGCAGTAGCGATGTTTTCTAAAGAACAAACGACTTATCAAAGTTCATCTGCTTCAGCTACAGGTATTTCAGCTGATGAAATTCAATATTATAACTTAGGATTGAATACAGATAAAATGGATATCAATCCATCAAATCAACCTTATTGGCAGAGAGGCTTAATGTCTTATATGGCTCGTGTTTCATATTCTTATAGTAATAAGTATATGGCTTCAGCTACAGTTCGTTCAGATGGTTCTTCTGTATTGGCAGATGGTAAACAATGGCATACTTATCCAGCTTTATCAGTTGGTTGGAATATGAAGAATGAAGATTTTATGAGAGATTATGATTGGTTGTCATTATTGAAATTACGTGTAGGTGTAGGACAAACATCAAATCAATCTATAGCACCTTATGCTACATTAGGTTCAATGAGTCCTGTATATTATACATTTGGCGATGTTGGTGCTACTGGATATTTTCCATCTAGTGTTCCAAATGAAAACTTAGGCTGGGAGTATTCTACAACTTGGAATTATGGTGTTGATTTTGCTCTTTTTAATGATAGATTATCTGGTACTTTTGAATATTATACTCAAAAAACAAAAGATATTCTTATGCAGCTTAATTTACCTTCTACTTCTGGTATATATTCTTCTTTTTGGCAAAACATAGGAGAAACTGAAAATAAAGGATTAGAGTTATCTTTAAATGGAACAATCATAGATAATCATAATGGATGGTCTTGGGATGTTGGTTTTAATGTGTATGCTAATCGAAACAAAATAGTATCGTTGGCAGGGGATCAAGGTAGAGATATTAGTAATGGATGGTTTGTTGGACAGCCTATAGATGCGATTTACGATTATAAAAAGATTGGAATTTATCAACTAGGAGAAGAAGATAAGGCAGCAGCGGCTATCGCGGGAGGAAAACCTGGAGATATTAAAATAGCTTATAATACTGTGGATGGAGATCCAGTTAGCTTTGATGCAGATGGAGTTCCTTCTCGCCAAATTAATTCAAGTGATCGTCAAGTAGTTGGAACTGCTGAAGGTGATTTTGCAGGTGGTTTTAATACTAGAGTAAGCTATAAAAATCTTGATTTAAATATAGTTGGATCTTTTAAAAGTGGAGGTACTTTAATTAGCACATTACATTCTTCTCAAGGATATCTAAATATGTTAAGTGGAAGAAGGGGAAACGTTGATGTTAATTATTGGACTGAAGATAACCCTACTAATGATTATCCTACTCCAGGAGGCACAGGAGGAAGTGGAGATGCTCCAATTTTTGCTTCTACATTAGCATATTTTGATGCTTCTTATGTTAAAATTAGAACTATGACATTAGGTTATACTTTTACTAAGAATATTTTAGATAAAGTCGGACTTAATCAAGCTAGAGTTTACTTTACAGTACAAAATCCATTTGTGTTATTTTCTCCATATAATGATGAAACAGGTCTGGATCCAGAACCTAACTCTTATGTAAGAGAAAATAGTGCTACAGAAGGTAGTTTACCTTCTAGATTTCTTTCAATCGGAATTAACACGCCTTCAACACGTAAATTTATTTTAGGTGTTAATATCTCATTTTAACTTATTATAGAATAAAAATATTATTATGAAAAAATTAATAAATTATATATTTATTGGAACACTAATGTTTAGTGCTTTATTAATGAATTCTTGTTCAGATGTATTGGAAGAACAACCTCGTTCAGAATTAACTCCTCAATTAATGCAGACAAATCAAGGTGTACAACTAGCTTTGGTTTCATGTTATTCACATCTTAGATATTTATATGGACCATTAAATCCATGGTATAATTTTCAGTATGGTACAGATGAATGTACCTATGCTAATGCTGTAAGTAGTGGAAGTGATGAGTATATGATGGATAATTATACTATAGTTCCTGAAACAGGACGCTCAGGATGTTTCTGGAGTTCAAGTACATTTGCTTATATTAACACATGTAATGGGATTATCTCGATAGGAACTAAAAATGGAGTGGATAATCGTTTAATAGCAGAAGCTAGAGTAATGCGAGCTCATGATCAATTTTTACTAGTACAGTTTTATGGAGGTATCCCATTAGATTTAGGGTCAGGTATAAATGAATACAATACAGTAGCTTATAGAAAATCTGTAAGAAATACAGTTCCTGAAACATATAATTCTATTATTTCAGATTTAGAAACTGCTGTTACAGATTTAGATGGATCTGTTCGTGATGATAGAAAAGTTGGTGTCATTACACAGGCTTATGCTCAGTATCTACTATCAAAAGTTTATTTGACCTATGCATGGTGGTTAGAAAATAATAATCAAGATGGCAGTCAAGCATATTTTCAAAAAGCATATGATACAGCTGTTACTTTAATAAAAAATTCTGGAGTAGATGGTAATCCTGGAACGAATGGTTTTGGTTTATTGAAAGATTATTATCAAGTGAATAATGCTACCAATGATAGAAATATAGAAGAGCTTTTATATGCAGATCGTAGTGCAGATGCTGGTTTTACTTTCTCAGAAGGAGAATCTTGGGGAACTGAAAGTTCTAAAGGAAATTATGCGTTTTTCGCTATGCGTCCTTGGTTTGATACACCTTTTAATGGAGGTAGTGCACCATGTGGACGTAGAGCATTACAAGATTATGGCCGTCCATGGAGAAGGGCTATGCCTACTTATGAAGTTATAACTAATATATTTTCTGATAAAACTAATGATTCTAGATATGATGGTACATTTCAAAAAGTATGGTATGCAAATCAAAACGAGACCTCATCTAATGGAGCATTGGATAAACCATTTGCTTTAGGTGATACAGTTTATTTTATGCCTGGATATGAAATGCCAGAAGCAAGTACTCCTTCAAAAGATTATTCTTCGACATTCCCTGTTCAAACAATACCAGGTAAGAATTATGCTGTATTTACGCCAGAACATATGACCCGAGCACATTTCCCAGCTTTATGGAAAATAGGCCCATACGCTCCAAATAATGCTGAAGGGTATGCGAATTCTTCATCTTTACGTCCTTATAGTATAGCGAAATTATCAGAAGCATATCTTATAGCTGCAGAAGCAGCTGTTAAAGGAGCTAATACTTCCTATAAATCTGCTAGAGAATTATTAAATGTTCTTAGAGCTCGTGCTGCATATCATTCTAATTATACAGATGCTGAAAATACTCAAGCAAAAGCTAATATGATAGGAGCTACACCATCAAGTATAGATATTGATTATATATTAGATGAGAGATCTAGAGAACTTTATGGAGAACAGCTTCGTTGGGCTGATTTAGTTAGAACGAAAGAACTAAAACGAGCCAAAACTTATTCTGTGTGTGAATACGATGCTAGTGTTGCTGAAGAACGAACTACGATTACAAGACCAGGCTTAGTTGATATAGAAAATCAACCAAATAGTAAATTCTATTTACGTCCTATTCCATCTTCTTATATTGATGCTCTTGATATGACGAAAGAAGAAAAAGCAGAATACCAAAATCCTGGATATTAGAATTGCACAATGTAAATAAAAAGTTTTCATTCTAACATAGAATATAAATGGGGGCTGATGAGTTTTTATCATCAGCCCCCTTAATTAATTTAAAATAAATTAACTATCTATTTCTATGTAAATTACATTTTATTTAAAAGGAATGACATCTTTAGCTGCTAAGCCATCAGCGAAGCCTTTATAAGCTAATTTACGACGATATTTTCCATCAAATAAAAGAGGATGTGTTCCTGATAACCAGGCTCCATCTGCGTCAGTATCATTTATTCCCCAAACACAAATTCCATATCTTTGATCTGCAGGCACATTTTCAAAATAAGAATTTACTACATATTGATATAATTCTAATTGTGACATATATTCGCTATAATCAGGGTCTTTAGATAACTCGATATCAAGTTCTGAAACTCTAACCATTTTACCTGTAGCTGCTAACAATTTGAACATCTGATCGATATTATCTCTATTAATGTCTAATTTTATATGCATCTGAGTGCCAATACCATCTACAGTGGCACCTTCACCTTCTATATAATTCACATAGTCAATTAGTGCGCGACATTTAGTGAGGTTATAAGCAAGTCCATAATCATTAATAAATAGTCTAACATCATCAGAAGCATATTGACGGGCCAATTTAAATGCAGTAGCTGCATAATCTTTACCCATATAATCTTGCCAGTAGAATTCAGTAGTGCTACTGGAGTTATTTGTTTTTAGTTTAGAAGGATCTGCATCATCAAGAGCCTCATTTACTACATCCCAAGATTTAACATGAGAATTACAATGTGTAACCATAGTATCAATCCAGTTACTCATCGCTTGAGTAACTATACTTTTCTTTTCTGCATTAGATTTATCTATATAAACGTAGGTTTTTGGGGTATCAACGTCTTCGTTAACAGGTGTTGTATTTAAGGAAGCATCTTCCAGATCAGCTTTATTAACAAGTTTCATGTTATCAAAATAAATTGAGCAAGTTTTATAGCCGAAATGCATTGATAATTGATTTCTATCACTTTTGGTTAAAGTAACTTCTGTAGTGAAATTAGTCCATTCAGTAGGAATCGTAAATTCTCCACCATTGGCACCAAAAGTATCTTGAGTCCATGTATTGGTTTCTTGAAGCATAAAAGCTACAGTAGTTTCAACAGATGCTTTCGCTGAGAATGAAAGTATATACGTATCTCCAGCTTCGAATGGGGAACTAAAATCAGCAACTATTTGACTATCATATACATTTGCTCCGACTGTATTACATGTAAGTTTCATCGAATGACCTTGTCCATTATAACCTTCTCCTTCAGCAGAAACTTCGCGTGTGCTATTACTATCCCATCCAGACCAAGGACTTATACCTCCATTTTCGAAAGTACCAGGTCCTATATAATTCCTTATAGGAGTAGCTATATCAGCATCAAGATCTATTACAGTGAAATTAGTAGCATCGATATAATAAGTAATATTTGGCTGATATCCACAGTCCAGGCACATATTAAAAGAACTGCCAGAAACATCATCAACGATGAAATTTATGTGTTTCCATTCACCATTAGTAGTAAAATTTTCAGTAGCTTCACCACCAGTAGAAGTCCAATCCTCATAAGGGTATGAATTATCTAGGCCAATGAAAGACATCCTAGCCTTTCCATCAGTATCACCTTCTGACCTGATAAAAAAGGATATTTCATATCTATGATTAGGGCCCGCGGCAATGTCTGGTGAGATTAGTTGTAAGTCCCATGGATTTACAGTAGCACCAGCTTCTAGCTTTACTGCAGGATTTTTAGTTTCCATCCCAGCATTTTCTACAATAGAAATACCATTACTAGGATTTGCACGATTCCAAGCGGTAAATGTTCCATCAATAAGGCCAGAATTATCAAGTATATTAGTACCATCAGTAACTTCTACTGCCTCTGGTGCGATTAAACTATAAAGATAATTACAATTCTGTCCACTATGCCATACTAATGTATGACCATAGATTTTAGTACCTGCTTCATCTGCCTTAGTGAATAACTTATCAATATCTGCAAAATTATAAGTGCCATCATCTTTTACTACGGAGTTATGTTTCATTTCATAGCCCGTAGTGACTTCATCAAAATTATTATTGGTAGTATTATAATATTGCTCATTTGAAATATAATTATTTAAGTCAATAGCTACACCTAAACGAAAGTTAGGACTAGCTGTAAGATCTTCATAGTCTTTTAGATAGCTATACTGTCTTAATATACTAGCATAAGTGGCAGTATCACTATTAGAGATATTTAATTCATAGTTTAGATTATCATTGCGAACATCTTCGCAGGAAACGAATAGAACGC
>JBAYDV010000023.1:0-24342 GCA_041668045.1 Bacteroidales bacterium
TAAGAAGGCATCCAAGCTACTTCGTTATCTTGCATGATTCCGCAGTATGCTAGAATTTTACCCATAGATAAAACTCCTTGTCCACCGAATCCAGATATTTTTAATTCTTCTTTCATTTCTAAATTAATTTTTTGATTACTTATTATTCATCTTTCATAGTACCAAGAGGATAGAATGGGAACATATTTTCTTCCATCCATTTATTAGCATTAACAGGAGTTTGCTTCCATCCTGAATTACAAGTACTAACCACCTCAATAAATGAAGTACCTTTACGATTGGCAGAATTTTCAAAACCTTTTCGTATAGCTTTCTTCGCCTTTCTAACTGCACTAGGTGTTTGTACAGACTGACGGGTTACATAACAAGTACCAGGTAATTGAGCAATTAATTCTGTAATCTTTAGAGGATAACCATTAAGTTCTACTGTTCTTCCATAAGGAGTAGTAGCTGTAACTTGGCCAAGAAGTGTAGTAGGGGCCATTTGACCACCAGTCATACCATAAATGGCATTATTTATAAATATTACAGTTATATTTTCACCTCTATTACAAGCGTGTAAGATTTCAGCTGCTCCTATTGAAGCTAGATCTCCATCACCTTGATATGTAAATACATATTTGTCTGGATTTAGTCTTTTAATAGCAGTAGCAAGTGCAGGTGCACGGCCATGAGCTGCTTCTTGCCAATCTATATCTAAGTAATTATATGCGAATACAGAGCAACCAACTGGTGAAACTCCGATTGTTTTATCTTGAATGCCCATCTCATCAATAATTTCTGCTACAAGTTTATGTACAGTTCCATGAGAACAACCTGGGCAATAATGCATAGTATTATCTGTAAGAACAGATGTTCTATCATAAACTAGGTTTTCGGGTTTAATTATATCTTTTAGTTCCATTTCTTTCGTTATTTAATGGTTTTTAAAAAAGCATCACAGATTTCTGCTGGAGAAGGAATATTTCCACCTTGACGACCATAAAAACTAACAGGGACTTTTCCATTCACTGCTAATCTTACGTCTTCTACCATCTGTCCAGCATTAAGTTCTAGTGACATAATTGATTTCATCTGAGGAACTAAATCTTGAATAGGTTTAGTAGGGAATGGGAAAAGGGTTATAGGTCTAAGTAATCCCACTTTAACACCTTTTTCTCTAGCTAAGTCGACAGCAGTTTCACCTATTCGAGCCATACATCCAAAAGCTACTATTAGATGTTCTGCATCTTCAGTTTTATAAGTATCAAATCTAACTTCGTTTTCTTTAATCTTATCATATTTTCTACCAAGTTTAAGATTAAATGCTTCTTGGGTATCAGGGTCAAGAGAAAGAGACGTGATAATATTACGTTCTCTATTTTTATTTTTTCCTCTGGTAGCCCATGAACCATAAAGTTCTTCAATCTCAGCATCAGTCCTTCTTGGCTTCGGATCATGAAGCTCTACTTTTTCCATCATTTGACCGATAACACCATCAGCGAGAATCATAGCAGGATTACGATATTTAAAAGCAAGCTCGAAGGCAAGATCCATGAAATCGTACATCTCTTGACCTGAAGCTGGTGCTAATACTATACTATGATAATCACCATGGCCACCACCTTTACAAGCTTGAAAATAGTCACTTTGACTTGGTTGAATAGTCCCTAGACCAGGACCACCACGCATAACATTAACTATTACGCAGGGAAGTTCTGCTCCAGCTATATAACTTAATCCTTCCATCATTAAACTGACTCCAGGACTACTTGAAGAAGTCATTACTTTTTTACCAGTACCAGCACCACCATAAACCATATTGATAGATGCTACTTCACTTTCAGCTTGAAGAACTACCATTCCTGTAGTTTCCCATGGTTTTTTTAACATTAAAGTTTCCATCACTTCCGATTGGGGAGTGATAGGATAACCGAAAAATCCATCACAGCCGCAGTCAATAGCGCCTAATGCGATGGCTTCGTTTCCTTTTATTAAAATCTTTTCTGCCATATTTATGTCTCTATTATTATTTTTTTACTCTATAAACTTTAATAACTGTATCAGGGCAAACTGTTGCACAGTTTGTACATCCAGTGCAGTTGTCTGGGTTTTTCATATACGCATAATGATATCCTTTACTATTGACCTTATCGGACAATGCTATAGTGTCCGTAGGACAGTTAGCTATGCAAACGCCACAGCCCTTGCATCTTTCTGTATCTACTACTATTGCTCCTTTTGTTGCCATAATAATTATTTTTATTGTTTTATGTTATTTATGTTATTTTTATTATTTGAAATAAAATTCAAATCCTTTTTTTATGCCATCGATGACGCTATGTCCTCTAATGATAATGCCGATAAAAGCTATTAAACCTACCCAAATAAATATTTTAATAGAGTCTGTTTGCTTATTATACCAATGAATTATTTTATTAAAAAAATCTAGCATTTATTACAAATGTAATATTTAAATGTCCTTTTTAAAATTATCACTTAATTATTTTTTATGACATTATGGGTTTTATTTATTTTAATTCTTGCATCTATAGCTATTATTTCTCTTTCATTTCCTTTTAAAGGGTTAATATCCATTTCACAAATTTCATTAGCTACACCACATAAAGCAGAAACTCTTCGTATCATCTCATTAAATAGATTTATATTAATACCTTCTTGTCCTCGCATTCCTTTAATAATTCTGATGCTTCTAAGATTATTAATCATAGAATTTGCATCTTCTTCAGATACTGGAGTGAGGGAGGTGGTAATATCTTTAAGTGCCTCTACATATATTCCTCCTAAGCCACACATTATCAGGTGCCCAAAATTTTTCGCTTTTTTAGCTCCAATAAATATTTCTTTACCTTCGATCATAGGTTGAATTAATACACCAGTAGTGCCTTCTATTTTCATCATTCTATGAAATTCTGAACTAAGAAAATTAACTTGGTCGATATTTAAAGTCACACCACCAACATCTGATTTATGGATAGGTCCAACTACTTTCATAACTACAGGAAGACCGATTTCTTGAGCATATTTAATAGCTTCTTCTTCTGTCCTAGCTATGTATTCTTTAATATGATTAATTCCTGCAGCATCTAGTAAAATAGAAACTTGATCAGGTGGTAAATATCCGTTCTTATTAGATTTGATAACTTCTCTAATCATTTTCTTGTCTACAGGAGGGTGTGTCTTAGTTATAGGAATAGGAGAACTATTCATAACTTTAGCTATAGCGGAAGCTAAAAGAACTTCATCTGAGAAACTTATGAAACCGTGTCTATGAAATCTTGCTATCTCATTTTTATTATTAATTACTGATGTAAAAACTGGATATATTGGCTTTGTACATTTCTTTATTTTTTCTTCTACTACTTTAAAAATATCAAATGATGTATCCAAACCAGGATTTCCTATTATAACAGTTATTGCATCTACATTGAAGTCATTTTCAAAAGTGTCAATGCAGTATCCTAATTGTTCTGCAGTGCCGGTTGCTAGAAAATCTATAGGATTTGCAACAGATGAACCAGGATAAAGTTTCTTTAATAGATTATCTGCTTTTTTTCCATAAAAGTGAGGGATTTCGAATCCATTTTTTGAAAAAACATCTGTTTGCATTACTGCAGGTCCACCAGCATGGGTGATAATGCCTATTCGTTTTCCTTTTGGTTTAGGAAATGATAGTACTGCTGTAATATTAATTAATTCTGTTCTGCCGTAAGCTCTGATAATTCCTACTTTCTTAAATAAAGCTTCTACTGCTGCATCTGGAGATGCCATTGCCCCGGTATGAGAAGAAGCTGCTCTACTTCCTGCTGAACTGGATCCTGCTTTAACAGCTGTAATGACCGCTCCTTTAGTAATTAAAGATTGAGCATGTTCTGCGAATTTTACAGGATTATTGAGACTTTCTATATATAGTGCAATAACTTTAGGAGATTTACCTGTTATATAAGTTTTGTCTATATATGATAATATATCTTCGACGCCTATTTGAGCAGAATTTCCTACTGAGTATATTTGACTAAAGTTTACACCTAGTTGCATCCCTAATTCTAAAATGAATACGCATGTAGCACCAGAGCCTGAAATAAGAATGACTCCATCACTGCTTAGTTTAGGAATAGGCTGGGTAAATACTCCAGCATAATTAGAATTCATCATTCCTATGCAATTTGGCCCTATTAAAGATGTATTAGTGGAATTACAAACATCTACTATTTTTTTCTCTAATTCTAGACCTTCTTGGCTATTTTCATGAAAACCAGCAGATATTATTATTATAGCTTTACAGCATTTCTTTTCACAGAGTGTTTCAACTGATGATAAACAAAATCTTGCTGGAATAGTGAGTATAGCACAGTCAACAGTAGGTATATCTTCTATGTTTTTATATGATTTAATTCCTTGAACAGATTCTGAATGAGGATTTACTACAAATAAGTCACCTTTAAAGCTGGAAGATATTAAATTTTTTAGAGTAGCTCCACCAGGTTTTTTTAAGTTATCGCTGGCACCTACGACTACTATGCTTTTAGGATCAATTAGTTGATTTGTAATCATTTCTATTTAGAATTATTTTACAACAAATATAATAAAAATTGTTATAAACAAACATAATAAATCACATTTAATTAATAGTTTATAAGAGAAAGTCTTATTCTAGTTATAATTAGTAATTTATGGCTATAAATTTCTAAGTACAAAATATATTTTTTATATTTGTCTGTTACATTAAAAATAATTATTAAAATAAATAATGAATACCATTTTAATCAAAAATATATATTGTGAAAATAAAAGAAAAGATGTCTTTATAAAAGATGGGAAAATCGATAAAATAGGTGATAGTCTTGATTTTAATGCTGATAAAATAATTGATGGTAAAAATAAGGCTATAATTCCTGGTTTTTATAATATGCATACTCATGCAGCTATGTCATTATTAAGGGGCTATAAAGATGATGTTAAATTATTTGACTGGCTTAATGCTATCTGGGAGATAGAAGATCATCTGGAAGAAGAAGATATGTATTGGGGAACTAAACTAGCTTGCCTTGAGATGATTAAATCAGGAACTACTTGTTTCTTAGATCAGTATTGGATGATTAATACTTCAGCTCAAGCAATAAAAGAAATGGGCATGAGAGCATGTCTATCTTATACTTTTATGGATGCTGGAAATAAAGAAAAGGCTGAGTTTAATAGAAAAACATGTGAAAAGGCTTTTGAAGATTCTAAAAAATGGGATTCTAGAATTCAATTCGCTGTTGGAACACATTCTATTTATACTGTATGTGAGGAAAATTTAAAATTTACTCATGATTTCGCCAGAGCAAATAATATATTAGAACATATTCATGTAGCAGAGACAGAAGTAGAGTATAATGAATCTATAAAAAAATATGGTTTGTCTCCAGTGCAATATTTAGATAGTTTAGGAGCTCTTTCGGACAGCGTAGTAGCTGCTCACTGTGTTTGGTTGAATGAAAAAGATATAAAATTATTAGGGGAAAGAGGTGTTACTGTAACTCATAATCCTAATTCAAATTTAAAATTAGGATCTGGTTATAGATTCTTGTATAATGAGTTAAAAGCTGCTGGGGCAAATGTGACTATAGGAACAGATGGCTGTGGTTCTTCGAATAATCTGGATTTACTTGAGGCCATGAAAACAGCTTCGCTTTTGCAGAAAGGATGGAGAGGTGATGCTACAGCATTGCCCATAAATGAAATTCTGAATATAGGCACTGTAAATGGAGCAAAAGCATTACATTTGAATGGAGGAAAAATAGAGGAGGGGGCATTGGCCGATTTATGTATAATTGACCTTAATTCTTCAAGATTTGTTCCAAATTATAATTTTGAATCTAATTTGATTTATTCTGCTAATAGCAGTTGTATAGAGACTGTAATATGTGATGGAAAAATTATAATGGAGGATAGACAAGTTCCAGGAGAACAGGAAATTATAGATAATTCTAGAAGAGTAGTTGATAAATTATGGAAATATAAAAAGAATTAGAAATAACAATATATATTATGAATGAAATACTAATATCCATTAATGAAGCTTCTGAATATATTTCAGAAAAATTAGGAAGAAAAACTCCTAAAGTGGGAATTGTTCTCGGCAGTGGCCTGGGTAAATTAGCTGATCAAATAAGCGATAAAATAGTAATCAAATATACAGATATCCCTCATTTTGCTAAATCTACAGCAGTAGGTCATAAAGGTAATTTTATAGCTGGAATGCTTGGTGGTAAATTCGTTTTAGCTATGCAAGGACGTTTTCATTATTATGAAGGATATTCTATGGATAAAGTAACTCTTCCTATTCGTGTTATGGTAAAATTAGGAATAGAAACTTTATTCGTGTCTAATGCTGCTGGTGGAGTTAATTTTGATTTCAAAATAGGAGATTTGATGATTATAAAAGATCATATTAATAAACTTCCTAATCCACTTATAGGTCCTAATTTGGATGAATTCGGACCTCGTTTCCCTGACATGACTAGACCATATGAACCAAAATTAATAGCTTTAGCTAAAGATATTGCTAAAGAAAATGGTATAGAAGTTAAAGAGGGCGTTTATCTAGCTAGTACTGGACCTACTTATGAAACTCCAGCTGAGTATAAATATTTTAGGACAATAGGTGCTGATGCTGTCGGTATGAGTACTATTCCTGAAGTAATAGTCGCTAGACATTCTTCTGTTCCTGTATTCGGTATATCAGTCATTACGAATGAAGCGCATGATGATTATGCAGAAGATTATGTGAATGATGGAGATGATGTAGTCAAAGCAGCAGATGCAGCAGCAGATAAAATGACTATAGTTTTCACGAAATTAATAGAAAAAATTGATTAAAAACCTGTTATTCGATTTAGGTGGAGTAATCGTTCCTTTAAACAGAATAGCATGTTTAAGGGCCTTTAGTGATGTAATTGGATATAAAGATTTTGGAAATATACTGACTAGTTATAAACGAGTTGGTATTTTCGAAAAATACGAAAATGGTTCTATAAATTCCAGAAAATTCAGAGCAGGTATAAGAAAAGATATAACCTCAGATCCTAAAGGGTTTACGAAGCAAGTGACTGATAGTCAGATTGATTATTGCCTTAATTGTCTTTTATTACCTATTCCTCAGGATAGGATAGAGGCTTTATTGTTTTATAAAAGTGATTATCGTATGTTCTTGTTAAGTAATACTAATCCAATAGGTATGCGATATTGCCGTAAACTTTTTAGAGATAAAGGATATCATATCGCTGATATTTTCGAAGAGCTTTTTCTTTCATATAAATTGAAGTGTGCTAAACCACAGAGGGAAATATTCGAAAAAGTAATTAAAAAATCAAAAATGGTTCCTGAAGAGACCTTGTTTATCGACGACATGGTAGTGAATCTAGAGACGGCTGCGTCTTTGGGTTTTAAAACTTTATTGTATGATCCTAAGAAGGACCTTTATAAAACCATTGAGAATCGTCTAATAGAATTAGAAAATAATGAGTAAAAATAAATTTATAAGTTTATCGAGTGGGAGCAATGGTAATTGTTATTATATAGGAAATGGAGATACAGGTCTTTTGATAGATGTAGGTATAGGAGGAAGAACGATTAAAAAAAGATTGCAAGAATATAATGTAGATATTAAATCTATAAAAATGATTTTGGTCAGTCATGAGCATTTCGATCATATAAAATATCTGCAGTCTGTCGCTACTAAATTAAGTGTACCTGTTTATGGAACAGCTCTTTTACATAATTCTTTATATAAGCACAAGTGTACTCAGGAGGGTCTTGGAGGTTGTAAAAGAGTGATTAAAAATAATGAGGAAAATGTTAATTTAGGAATCTCTTTTACTTCTTTTCATGTTTCTCATGATGCTTCTGATTGTGTAGGTTATTATATCGATTTTAAAGGCGAAAAGTTCGTATTTATGACTGATATTGGTGATTTCTCAGATGAAGCATGTTCTTATGCGCGAAAAGCTGATCATTTGGTGTTAGAATCAAATTATGACGTAGATATGTTGATGAATGGTTCGTATCCTCCTCTTTTGAAGAACAGGGTTATGGGTCCTACTGGTCATCTTTCGAATGAGCAGTGTGCCTCTGCGTTGATTCGTTCTTACCACGAAGGTCTTAAAAATGTGTTTTTGTGTCACCTGAGTGAGCAAAATAATACACCTGAATTAGCTTACCACGGAGCTAGCATTGCCCTGAAATCTATAGATGTTATGGTTGGTAAAGATGTATTTTTAACTTGCCTGCCTCGAAAAAGTAGTTTTTTAAGAGAGTTCTAATCTTTTAGAAGTTCTGGACGTAGTTTTTCTGTGCGTTCTATAGCTCGTTCTTCCTGCCAGTCTCTAATTTTTTTAGTGTCGCCACTAAGTAGAATGTCTGGTACTTTCCAGCCTTGGAAGTCTGCAGGACGAGTATATATAGGTGGAGCTAGTAGATTATCTTGAAATGAGTCTGAAAGGGCTGATTGTTCGTCATTTAGTACTCCTGGTACTAGACGGACTATTGAGTCACATATTACTGCTGCTGCTAGTTCTCCTCCACTTAGAACATAGTTACCAATGGATATTTCTTTATTAATCAGATGTTCGCGTATTCTGTGGTCTATACCTTTATAATGTCCACATAGGATAATAATATTTTCAGCACATGAAAGAGTGTTGGCCATGGGTTGATCTAGTATTTCGCCATCTGGTGAAGTGTAAATTATATATTGATAGTCTCTTTGGGATGTGAGTGCTGTTATGGCTTTATAAACTGGTTCTATCATTATGACCATGCCTGCATCACCTCCATAACCTTTGTCGTCTATTTGATGATAGTTACCTTTTCCGTAATCATGAAGGTTAACTACATTGATTTCTACCACTCCTTTAGTTTGAGCTCTTTTTAATATGGATTGATTTAGAGGACTTTCTAATAGGTCTGGAACGGCACTGATGATATCTATTCTCATGATTTACAGAGTTTTTATTGTTTTTTTTTACGTATTTTAACTATATCGGTGATGCAAATTTACATTTTTATAGATATCTATTAAAATTTAATGTATATTTGCTGAATAAAACGTATAATTTGTAATTATGAGTGAAGAGAAAATTAAACCTGCATTAACTATAGATGCAGAAGTAGTTGCCAAGAAAGCCGAAGATTCTGTTGATGTTTTTGAAAAAGTTGAAGAAATATCTGAAGATGTGAAAGCTAATATTGAAAAAAAAGAAAGTAAGGACGAAGTAAAAGAAGCAGAAGTAAAGGAAGAAGATTCAAGTCAAGATTCTAGCCCAATGGCTAAGGAGTATGACGATGATCCTTTTATGAATGAAGAGGAACTTAAAAATCTATCTTCTTTATCGTTGAAAGAT
Source organism: Bacteroidales bacterium (assembly GCA_041668045.1). Lineage (GTDB taxonomy): Bacteria > Bacteroidota > Bacteroidia > Bacteroidales > UBA932 > JBAYDV01. Next base: position 9,387 of record JBAYDV010000023.1, read on the forward strand.
ATAGTGCTTATTTTTCAATCACTGCTGAAAAGACATGATCAGCAAGAAATGTATAAATATGCAGATCAAATTAAAGCTTCATTCTATAAAGCTTTGAAACGTGAGAAAATAGCCATAGGCTTTCAGACTCCTTCTGATGATGTATCTCTTCAAAATGAAAATAAAGAAACAGAAGCTGAATTTAAAGAAAATGAAGTTTCTAAAGACCCAGAAAACCTTATCTCTAGAAATCCTTTTGCTGAAGTAGAAAGAGGATTTAAAGAATTATATCAAGAATATAAAAGAGAGAGAAGTAAATATATTCAAAATTTAGAAGCTCAAAAAGAAAAGAATTTAGAAATAAGACTTCAAATTATTCAAGAATTAAAAACTCTTACAGAGACTCAAGAAGACTTAAATAGAACATTTCCTGAATTTAGAAAACTTCAAGCAAGATGGAGAGAATCAGGTCCGATTCCTCAAAATAGAATGAAGGATGTACATGAAACATATTTTCATTATGTGGAGATGTTTTATGATTATGTAAAAATCAATAATGAATTAAGAGATCTTGATTTTAAGAAAAATTTAGAGGCTAAAACTGATTTATGTGTAAAAGCTGAAGCACTTATCGAAGCAAGTAATATAGTAAATGCATTTAATGATTTACAGAAGTTACATGAGCAGTGGAAAGAGATAGGTCCTGTGTCTAAAGAGATGCGTGAACCAATTTGGGAAAGATTTAAAGCAGCTACTTCGATTATTAATAAAAAGCATCAGATGTATTTTGAGAATATTAAACAATCTCAAAGAGATAATCTTACTGCTAAAACCACTTTATGTGAGAAAGCTGAAATAATAGCTAATAAAGATATAAAAGATTCTAGTGAATGGAATAAACAGTCTAAAGAATTCGAAAAGTTACAGAAAGAATGGAAAGGTATAGGATTCGCCACTAAAAAAGAGAATCAACGTATTTATGATAGATTTAGAACAGCTTGTGATAAATTCTATACAAGAAAACGTGAATATTATGCTCAATTCAAAGTTCTTATGGCTGAGAATATGGAGAAGAAGATAGCTTTGTGTGAGCAAGCTGAGGCTTTAAAAGATAGTACTGATTGGAAGAAAACTACTGATCAACTGATCGCTCTTCAGAAAGAATGGAAGAAAGTTGGTCCTGTTTCAAGAAAAAAATCTGAGATTATTTGGACTCGCTTTAGAGCAGCTTGTGATGAATTTTTCAATAATAAGGAGAAAAATTATGGTGGAGTAGATCCTAAATATGTTGAAAATCTTAAAGCTAAGCAAGCAATAATTGAAGAAGTAAAAGCATACCAAATGGGAGATGACAAAAACGTTATTATGTCTGACCTAAAAGGTTTTACTAGTAGATATAATGTCATTGGTTTCGTTCCATTTAAAGAAAAAGATAAAATTTTAGCAGATTTTAAAGCTGCGATAAATGCTGCCTTTGGAGATTATGCTCAATATGCTAATTATAAAGGCGGACGTTCATCTGGCCGTGGAAGTTTTAAAGCTCGTGGAAATCATGGGGGAATTCATACTGAAAAAGATAGACTTATACAGAAATTCCATAAGAAAGAAAACGATATTCAAACATATGAGAATAATATAGGCTTTTTCGCTTCTTCTAAGACTGCTAATAAAATAGTATCTGAATTGGAGGAAAAGATAGCTAAAGCGAAAGCTGAACTTAAAGAACTAGAAGAAAAAATAAAAAGCTTAGATTAAATTATTAAAAGTAGATAAAAAGAATGAATAAAGATTCAGTTATCGGGTTTCTCCTGATAGGACTTATATTAGTAGTATTTAGTGTATATAGTAGTAAGCAGTATAAAGAACAAGCAAGAATTCAGTTTGAAAAAGATTCAATAGCTGCAGTAAATAAAGCTAATTATGAAGCTGAAGTAGCTGCTAGAGTCGCAGATTCGCTAAAGAAAGTACAACCTACATCTGGAGTTACTATAAAAGATAATACAGTAATAAATAATCAAGGAGTAGCTAAGACTTCTGCTACGCCAGTTACTTATACTAATCCTTTTTTAGAAAAAGCTTATAATGATACTGCTAAGATATATACTCTTGAAAATAGCAAATTAAAACTTAATTATACGACTAAAGGAGCACAATTATCTCAGACTTTAATTAAAAATTATTTTACTTATGATAGTCTAGCTTTACATTTAATAAAAGAAAATGCTAGTGAATTTGGATTACAATTATATACAGGTCAGTATGTAAATACTAAAGATTTCGTATTTAGAGCAGTCAAATCTAATGATTCGTTATTAGTGATGAGATTAAATTTCTCAGATGACGCATATATTGATTATGCATATAAATTAAAACCTGATAGTTATGTAGTTGATTTTAATGTTATAACTGTAGGTATGGAGAATTTCATTCCAAGAAATGCTACTCAAATCGATCTTAGTTGGAATGTAGATATTCCTCGATTAGAGAAAGGATATAAGAATGAGAAAAATTATTCTATGGTTTCGTATAAATTTCCTAACGAAAAAAGTGTAGAACAAATAGGAGGAATGCGTGGGGGAAGAAAATCTGAAGGAGGAAAAGAGATTACTACTAAATTCCAATGGTTCGCATATCAACAGCAGTTCTTTTCAGCTATTATGGTAGCAGATAATAATTTCTTAACTGGTAAACTTAGTCAAGAATATTATCCGGAAGAAGATCCAGATATGAGACTTATGAAATGTAATATGGAGGCTGCTATTGCCTATAATACAGCTCATGAAGTTAATATTCCTTTCCATTTCTATTATGGACCTAATAGTTATAGATTATTAAGAAGTTATAAGAAAGGATTTGAGAGAATAATCCCAATGGGTAAGAATATAGTAGCATGGATTAGTAGAGGCGTAATAGTTCCTTTATTCGATTTGTTACATAGATTTATATCAAATTATGGATTAATAATTTTATTAATGACATTCATAATTAAGATAGTTGTTTCTCCTTTGACATATAATTCATATGCTTCTTCTGCTAAGATGAGATTAATTAAGCCAGAAGTTGATAAAATTAATGCGAAATATTCAAAGGAAGGAGATTCTGTAAAAAAACAACAAGCTACTATGGCTTTGTATAAGTCTGCGGGAGTTAATATGTATAGTGGATGTCTTCCTATGCTACTTCAGTTCCCTATATTGATAGCGATGTACAGATTTTTCCCTGCTTCTATCGAATTACGTCAACAGAGTTTCTTATGGGCTCATGATTTAAGTACTTATGATTCTATATTTAACTTAGGATTTAATATTCCATTATATGGAAGTCATGTTTCACTTTTCGCATTATTAATGGGTGTAACTATGTATATATCTGCTAAGATGAATACAGGAATGACAGCACCAAGTAGTGGTGGAGGAGCTGGAGATGCCAATATGAATATGATGAATAATATGACAAAATATTTCATGCCTATATTTATGGTTTTAATATGTAATAATTTTTCAGCTGGTCTTAGTTATTATTATATGTTATCAAATATCATTACTATCGGACAGACTTGGGCTATAAGAAAATATTTTGTTGATGAAGATAAAATTAAAGCTACGATGGCAGCTAATCAAGCTAAGAATTCTGGCAAAGGTAAATCAAAATCAAAGTTTCAACAGAGATTAGAGGCTGCAATGAAAGCTCAGCAAGAAGCTGCTAAGAAAAATGCACGTCGTTAATACTTTATTATTAAATTATTATTATATTGGTAATAATAAAATTTTAATATGAACAAAATAAGTGATAATTTATTACGAATAAAAAATGAACTGCCTTCAACTGTAGAGTTGGTGGCAGTTTCTAAATTCCATCCTGCCTCAGCTATTCAAGAGGCATATAATGTGGGACAAAGAATATTTGGTGAGAGTAGAGCTCAAGAATTTAAAAAGAAGGTAGAAATTCTTCCTAAGGATATAGAATGGCATTTTATTGGTCATCTTCAGACTAATAAATTAAAGATGGTACTTCCTTACGCATCTTTAATACATTCAGTAGATAGTGAAAAATTACTTTTTTCGATAGATAGGTATGCTATCTCACATAATCTTAAAATCAGTGTTTTATTAGAAGTCTTTATAGCTACTGAATCTTCTAAATCAGGATTTGACTCAGAAGAATTACTTAAGTTATTAGATAAAATAAATAATGATAATTCCCTAAAGAATACTAAAATAATAGGATTAATGGGAATGGCATCTTATACTGAAAATGAAGGTCAGATAAAGAAAGAGTTCAGTACATTAGTAGAACTATTTCATAATATTAAAAATAAACAATACTCTTTTTTAGAAGGGCACTTCGACAAACTGTCATTTGGAATGTCGGGGGATTATAAAATAGCGATGAATATGGGTGCTAACTATGTTCGTATAGGTACAGCTATATTTGGACCGAGACAATATTAAATTTAAAACTTAGTCCTTTTTATGGTGTTCGCGAATCATATTTTTAATTAGATACTTAGCCTCTTTCCATCTTGGAATATCTATTTTTGGGCCAATAACTTCAACTACTTTAGCTGCAATAATAGCACCTATTTCTCCACATTTATCAAGAGGCATATCATTAGCATAACCATATAGAAAGCCTGATGCAAATAAATCTCCAGCACCTGTAACATCTTTCACATCTGCTTCACATGCTGCTACTTTATGAAACTCCTCACCACGCATAATGTAAGAACCTTCGGCCCCTACTTTTACGACGGCTATATCACATTGCTTAGATATTTTAGTAATAGCTTTTATTGGATCTTGCTCTTTAGTATATGATGCTGCTTCTAATTCATTAGCGAATACTATATCTACATAATTTTTTACTATATCATGTAAAAAAGAGTCATTAGATTCAACTACGTTATAAGATGCCATATCTATTGATATTATCATACCTGCTTCCTGAGCTAGTTGAACAGCTCGTCTTAGTAGTTTCTGATTTTGCACTAAATATCCTTCTATATGAAAATAATCGTAGCCTTCGAATAAACTAGGTTCTAGATTTTCAGGACCAAGTTCTAAGGCTGCTCCCATGTAGTCTGCGAACGTTCTTTCTGAATTAGGAGGTGTTATAAATACCATTGCTCTTCCAGAAGCGGCTTTCCCTCTAAATAATTTAGTCTCAATGCCATTACGCTTCATATCAGATTTATAAAGAGACCCCATATCATCAACACCAACCATGCCTATAAATGCAGAAGGCATACCAAAAACAGCAGTTCCAGTAATTGTATTTGCTGCAGATCCTCCAGGTACATATTGAATGCCCATTTCTTTAAGTGCTTCCCAAATCATATTCCCTGTCGTAATATCCACATGTTGCATACTACCTTTAGGTAAATAAAACTTTTCTAATAAACTATCATCAGGAAGTACAGCTAATATATCAGTTAAAGCATTCCCTATGCCTAGAATTGATTTCATCTATCTATATATTTCAAAAATTAATAATGTTTTCCTCTTATAGAAAGGAAAAATTCAGAGGGCAAAGATAATAAATTTTCTTAGTTAAAATCGCTTTTATCATAATCCCATATTTTCCATGAATTAATGTAATATTGATTAACGTTAGAATCGTCAGATTTTTTAAGAGCTACGGAGTCAAATGAACCATCTATTTCACCATCTATCCATTTAAAAAAGTTAGGGAAAGGTTTATCTATTGAAACTTTTTCACATGGATATATTGTAAGTGTACTCCTTCTTACTACACCATAAGACCTGCCAATAGAAGAGAACATATTCGCTCTATCTGTTATATCTGCCATTTTAATAGAGGTAGGAGCTATAAAAGTGTCAATTTCATTAGTTTGAGGATTAATGGCTTCTATAAACTAAACAACATAATCAGTGGATTTATCAGTTACGCTACATCTTACTTTATTTCCCATTTTAAAATGACATAAAGAATCTTCATACACTTTCTCTGTATTTATAAAATAAGGGCGTACTTGTTGAGTTTGGTCATATAAATTTTCATGAGAAAATAAATCTTCTCTAACATTCTGAGATACATATTTTTTCCCTGTTTGTGTATAAAATCCTAATTTAATAGTTTTACTGCTACCTAAAGCTATGCCTTGAACATAAACATCGAGGACTTCGGTAGGATATGGATCATAATGAAATAAATACTTAGTATGGATTATTAAATCATTGTAATCATAATCAGCATCTTTAGTATCTTCGAACATGACAGCATAAAAATTATTAGATAAATTTTCTTCTCCTGAAAAACTTTTAGCATCTTCATATGTTACTTTATACGTATTTACAGCATCTTCATCAATGTCGTCTGCTTTAGTAACATTTGTTGATTTTATGGAACGAGTATTCGATGTATTTTGTTCTAATTTTGTAGAATATGATCCTTCTGGTAACACTATACCTTTTTGTAGAAACATAGTTTCATTTTCTCTGCTAGCTACTGCTAATGTATCTTCACCATATGTCACAATAGTAACATAACCTTCTTTATATGGAATATTGACTAATTCATTTTCGGATAAACTTTCTAATTGGTCTATTTTTTTACTATATGTACTTTGTGCATCTATATCGTTTGTTATGGTATCCTTTACGCATGAAACTAAAAATATAGATATGATTAGTAAATAGAAAACATGAAGTTTTTTCATAATTTTTTTAATTAAAGTGGGAATAAGGTAATATTTATCTAAAAGTGTAGCATTTAAGCCGTAAAATAATTAGTAAAATTAATACTTTTAAGTAATATTACAAAAGGGCTAGGTCACCTAGCAGAGTATAAATTTTTATATCTCTTTTTAAATACCTGGTTTATAGTTAGTTATAAAATGAAATAAAAATTTCCTAGGTGCTACCTGACCTAGGAAATTTTATTTAAAACATTGGAAGTTGCCAAATTAATCCACATGAGACTCTATTACTATCGTGCATATTATGAATGTTAGCACGACTAGTATAGTCATACGTTCTTCCTACATATGTTAAGAAAAAATGTAGTCCACTGTTTTGTAATGGAAAATATTCCAGACCTGTAAAATATCCATATGAAGTGCGATATTTACCATCTGCTGCATTGTTATCTGAGCTAGATAATGAAGCTGTTTCATACATTCCTTTTATGAAAATATTCCAACATGGAGAGAATCTATATCCTAATCGAAGTACTAAAGAAAGATATTCTGCATCATAAGCATTATGTCCGTCAGTTTGACCAACCATTTCCGTTATGATACCTTTTCTATCTAACCCCTCGCGAGAATACATAGCATCGAACCAGCCATCAAATTTATTTATTTTCAATTCATTACCTAAAGCGAAGTAATACATTTGACGACTTTTACTCTCATTCATTACTGAAGCAGACCAACGCGTTTTGAATACATCGTTAAAATTACCATTCCAGTTAAATGTAAATAACATTGGAACTTTAGTATCTGTTAAATTACTTCCATATGTGCTGGTAAAATTACCATTACGTCCATCTAAGACTTGAAATTGGAATTGATTAGTTTCAGATGCTTGATATGAAAAGTTAACACCAGTTAAGAAATTACTCATATATTCTATCATATCGCTATACTCGTAAATCTCAATTGGATTTAAATCGAATTCTATACCACCATAAACAGTACATTGCTTACCTGCGAACATTGAAAACTTATCAGATAATTGTATTCCTATCCCAGCTATATCAATAGATGTTGGCATATTGTCAATATTACTGTTGCCAACATTTCCTCTATTTAAGCGTTGTCTGTATCTATAAGATATGCGATCTGTAATCTGACCTTTGGCTTCTACACGAAGTTGACGCATGTAAAATCTTGAAGTAAAGTCTCCATCATCCATGGCATCTAAACTACCATTCATGTTTAAAAATAAATTAAACTTGTCTGATTTATTTGAAACTTTAGTAAGTTCTTGCCATAAAGTAGAATTATCCACATATGTTGTATCTTGAGCAATAGCTCCACCAGAGGCTGTAAAAAGTCCTATGATGGGTAAAAGTATGAAAATTATTTGCTTTTTCATTGTATTGTTTTTTTAATTAATACTCCATGAAATATTCTTGAATCTGCTTCCAATCATTAGTTTTAGTAAGAGCTAACATAAGTAGAATACGTGCTTTTTGAGGATTTAATTCTTGTGATGCTACGAAATGATATTTTGCATCATCTACTTCTGCATCAAGTGTAGTTGGTCCGGTTGGTACTCGTGAAGAACGAACTACTTGAATACCATTTTTCTCTGCCTTTAGAAGTTCAGGAAAAACATTTTTATGATAATTACCATTTCCTACACCTGCATATATAATTCCTTTATAACCATTTTTTAACATAGGAGCGACCATATCAGCTTGAATGTCTGAATAACCATAAACGATACCTATTTTAGGTAACTTATTCAATTTGTCAACATTAAAAACAGATTTAGTGGTATGTGTTTTAGTAGGGGTTAAAGAATAAAAAACTTTTCCATTTTGAACATAACCCATAGCACCAGAATTAGGAGCCTGGAAAGTTTGAACACTGATAGTATTTGTTTTTAATACATTATGTGCACCAATTATAGCGCCATTCATAGCTACTAATACTCCATGACCTTTAGATAAAGGAGAAGCGGCTACGACTACAGCATTATATAGATTTAATGGTCCATCAGCACTCATAGAAGTAGAAGGTCGCATTGAACCAACTAATACTACAGGTTTATCACTATGAACTGTTAGATTTAAGAAATAAGCAGTTTCTTCCATTGTATCAGTGCCATGAGTGATTACTATACCATCACATTCTGGAGAACTTAATAATTTATTTATACGTTTGGCTAATATAAGCCATACTTCATTTGACATATCTTGAGAACCAATACGAACTATTTGTTCTCCTGTTACATTAGCGACATCTTTAATTTCTGGAACGGCATCAAGTAGAGTACCAATAGCGACTTGTCCTGCAGTATAATTAGTAGCGACTGCAGAAGTACCTGCACCTGCTATAGTTCCTCCAGTAGCCAATATATGAATGTTAGGCTTTTGAGCAAAAACAACAACGACTGATAACATGCAGACTACAATGACTGCAAATCTTTTTAGATTTTTCATGATAATCAAATTTTAATTAATAAAAGTTATTTAAATTAACGTTCCGTTAGTATGTTCTTAATATATATGTATAAGTAAATAGCCTACTAGCATAGCAATGCTGGTAGCTATCAGTCCAGGTTTCATAAATGAGTGATTAAGTAAATATTTACCGATATGAGTAGATCCTGTTCTATCAAAATTAATAGCAGCTACTACAGTAGGGTAGTTTGGAAAAAAGAAATAACCATTAACAGCCGGGAAGAAAGCTATTAAAAGAAGAGGAGATAATTTAAGAGCTAATCCCAAAGGCATTATAGCACGTACTGTAGCTGCCTGACTAAATAATAAAATAGACATAATAAATAAAGCTAAACCAAAGAGCCAAGGCATTTGTGTTACTATGCTTTGAATATCTGCCATAATAGTGCTTAAATTACCTTTAATGAATGTATCACCCATCCAGGCAATACCAAAAATCGCTACGACAGCTTGCATGCCAGCAGAGAAAACAGAACCATTAGCAGCTTGCAGACCTTTTGTCTTAGTCAAAATTAAAATCAATCCTGCTGTAGATAGCATGATTATTTCAATTATAGCAGGCATACCAATACTTGTTAATTTTCCATCAATTAAAAATGAAGGACGCATTCCCTGGAAAGAGCCAAATAAAACAACTAAAACTGTAGCAGTTATAAAAATAAATACAGATAGTTTAGATTTGTGAATATTTTTTATTTGTTTTGATTGCGTAGAAGGCTCTTCTAGCAGGCCTTCTTTTAGTCGTTTTAAATATTCAGGGTCATTAACGAGTTCTTTTCCTTGTTTCATAGAAAATATAGCAGCTATAATAACTCCAATTAAAGTAGCAGGAATTGATACTTTAAGTATGTCGAATAGTGAATATCCATAAGGGCTCAATAGAGCTAATAGAGCTACAGTAGCAGCAGAAATAGGACTAGCTGTTATGGCTTGCTGAGATGCTATCACTGATACAGCTAAGGGACGTTCTGGCCTAATTTTAGCATCTTGAGCTACTTCTGATATCACTGGTAGAATAGAATAAGCTACATGACCAGTACCTGCGACGAAAGTAAAAGCATAAGCTACAATTGGACTTAAAATAGTTATATGTTTAGGGTTTTTTCTTAATAGATGTTCCGCTATTTTAACTAAATAATCTAATCCACCAGCAGCTTGCATGGCTGCAGCAGCAGATATAACAGCAGCTATCATTAATATTACATCGATTGGAGGAGAAGTTGGAGGAAGTCCGAAAATAAACACTAATATCGCTAATCCTAGGCCGCCCATAACTCCTAATCCGATACCACCAAGACGAGCTCCGATTAATATTGCGATAATAACGATAGCAAATTCTATTGTTAACATAGGTCAATGTTTTAATAGTTTGGTTAAATTATTCTTAAAGTTAGTATATTTTTTATAACTATAAATAAAAAGTTATACTTTTAGATGTCATTCGTTATATAAATACATGGACTCAGAAGAATTTCAAAATATAATATTACCACTTGTGGAAAAGATGTTCCCACTAGCGCGACGTTTAATGAAAAACGACGTAGATGCTGAAGATGTAATTCAAGAAGTAATGATGAAACTATGGCATAACCGTAATAGTTGGGAAAAATATTCTAATCCTATAGGGTACGCCATTCGTATGACACGCAATGCTTTCTTAGATCGTATTAAAAAAAGTAAACCAGAACTGTCAGCAGAACCACTTGAATTTTCTCAAAAATATGAAACGGATCAGATATATGATGAAAGAGAAGCATCTAAGATAATATATAAGATAGTCTCCGAATTACCAGAAATCCAACGTCTAGTTTTAGAATTAAGAGATTTTGATGGTTTTGAAATGAAAGAAATAGCTGAAAGTCTTAAGATAGAAATAAGCTATGCAAGAGTATTACTATCCCGTTCCAGAAAGATAGTCCGTGAAAAAATGATTAAAAATTATGGTTATGAACGAAGAACAATATAACATTATTTTAAAAAAATATCTTGAAGGGCAAAGCTCTTTAGAAGATGAACGATTATTAAAAGATTATAACAAACAGCATGAAACACCTGAGAAAGAGTGGTTTAATCTTTGTAATAAGAAGACGAGCATACCTAGTGGACTTCAAAACAGAGTCTGGAATAATATTATAAACAATGAACAAACTACATCTATAAATAAAACAAAAAAGATTTTATACGGCAATGGTTCACGGTCGCATCTTTGGTGGGCTGCTGCTATAATCGTTCTTGGCTTATTCAGTAGTAGTTTATGGCAAATTAACCGCCGTCAGCGTATGCAAAATCAGAAATTGGAGCTTTTAGAAAACGCACTTTTTTCTTTTGCGGAAAATATCAAATCTGAGACCTCGGATAATGATAAAGCTAGCTCTGAAAGGTATATAATTTATCAAGATGAAAATATAGTACTATATAGTGAATAAATAATTTTAAAAATAAAACTAAAAAATGAAAAAAATAATAAGCATGCTAATGATATGTATATCAGTCGTATCGATAGCTCAAACCAAAAGTATATCTAGTAAAATTTATAAACAATATAATATAAAACAGAAGAGTAGCATTACTCAAATAGATAGTAATTTATTTGATGTGTTTTTAAAAAAACAAGATTCAGTATCAAAAGAAGCATTATCAAAAGCATTGAAAGGTATAACTTGTCTTGATGTTATAAAAATAGATGATAACAAGAATCCTAACTCAGACTTATTTTCTTCAATGAAAAATGATTTTGGGAAGTATGGTTATAATTTATTCAAAGAAACAAGAGAAGTCAATAGTAAAAGTTATATGGGTATAAAAAAAGACTCTCAAAAAATAATTGGGATTATAGGAATTAATGAAAATGATAATAAAATTTCAGTTTTAGAATTTACAGGTACTGATATAAAACTTGATAATATAGCACGATTATCAAGCTTAATGAATCTCCAAGGTGTAGAAAAATTTTCTGTTATGGCGAAGAATGGGGATAATGCTCAGCCGTCTAATAAGACCAATATTATGGTTAAAGGTGATACTAAAACATTGCCGCTTATAGTAATTGATGGAGTGGTAGCGAATAAAGCTGCACTAAATGCTACTAAACCTGAAGATATTCAATCTATCTCGGTGCTGAAAAATAAAGGGGCTCTTGTTTATCCGGGTGGAGAAAATGGGGTAGTGGTAGTAACTACTAAAAAACAATCTAAGGCTACACCTTTATATGTTATTGATGGAAAAGTAGTTACAGCACAAGAATCGGAAGCTTTGGATGTTAATAAAATTGATTCTATTAATGTTTTAAAAGGTGAAAGTGCCATGAAAGCATATGGAAAGCGTGGCACTAACGGTGTGGTTATAATTACGACGAAAAAGAAAAAATAGATTAATAAGTATTTTTATCTAATCTAATATTTGGTAAACCTATCAATGCTCTTAGAAGCCCATGAATAATAGCTATAGGAAAAATAATAAGACCAAATATCATCATACTTAGTTCATAAAACAGTGTGCTATCTTTATATGGATGACCTTTACGTCTAGATATAAATGCACTAAATGGGATACCATACATATTGCCAACTAATATAATTTGGACTGCAGAGAGTATAATTTGTGCTTTCTGCTCTCCATATTCTTTTATTATGGAATCGTAGGCATGTTTAGCAGGGTGGCCTTTAGAATCTGCGAAATGTTGAGCGAATATTATGCCTTTAGCTTCTTCAGGTTTAATAAAACTATCTCCTCCACTTAGGAAACTACTTATTTCTTCATTGCTCATACCTTGTTCTAGGGCCATTTTAGTGTGTTGATATGAACAAGCAGCACAGCCATTGACCTCTGTCACTGCTAGTTGAAGGCGTTCTATAAACTTTTGATCTACTAATTTACTTTTCTTATTTTTGGACAATACAGATATCGCCCTTGGTGCGAATATATAAGCATGGTATAATTCCCTTAAATTGAATTTACGTTTAAATTCAACTCTTTGTCTAATTGATTCATGTAGTGTTTTCATTTTTTACTTTTAATCATAGTAAGTACCATTTTAAATTGTTCAACTGCTTTTAAAGCGTGAGGAATATTTGCTGGCATTACTATTGTTTCTCCTGCTTCAAGAATATTGGACTGGCCTGCTATTATTATATCAGCTTTGCCATCAACTATTGATACGACTGCGTCATAAGGAGCTGAATGTTCACTTAATCCCTCATCTTTATCGAAGGCGAACAATGATATGTCTCCCATCTCACTTTTTAGAACTATTTTACTTACTATCGCTTTATCTGCATAAGAAATGCTATTATTAAAGGAAAATTTCTTCCCTATTTCAAATCCATTTGTGCCCATTATATTTTATTTAATGATTTAACTTCTTTGTAATCAGTGACAATATAAAGTATTTTAATCTGTTTATAAAAAAATCAAAAAATAATATAATTTATATTTTTTATGAAATTTTGAAATAATTAGGAGAAAACGAGTATATGTCGTAAAATTGCGACATAATATAAACCATCATGACAAAAGTTGCATTATTTGACGAAGAATTACAAGATATGGCTGCTATTTTTAAGGTCTTATCTCATCCAGCCAGGCTTGCTATTTTAAAATATTTATCTGAGACAAAAGTATGTATTTCTGGAGATATTTCAGATAAAATACCATTAAGTAGGACATCAGTATATCAACATTTGGTTGAATTAAAAAAAATAGATTTAATAAGAGGAGAGATAGTCGGAGTTAAAACTAATTACTGTTTAAATGTCGAGAAACTAAAGATGTTAAAAGAAAAATTAAATCTCTTCCTTGCAGATATAGAAAAATGTAATAATAATTGTTGTGATATTAAAAATTGTTAAAAAAATTATAATGAAAATTTTAATCTTATGTACAGGTAATAGCTGTCGAAGTCAGATGGCTCAAGGCTTTTTACAATCGTTTGATTCTAGAATGACAGTTTGCTCTGCAGGTACTGCAGCATCTGGAAAATTAAATGAAAAAGCCGTTAAAGTTATGAAAGAAGTAGGAATAGATATTAGTCATCATACTTCAGATCCTATTGATAATTATCTAAATGATGAATGGGATTATGTAATTACTGTCTGTGGTGGAGCTAATGAAGCATGTCCAGCATTTATGGGTAAAGTGAAACATCGCCTGCATATCGGATTTGATGATCCTTCTCATGTAGAAGGTTCTCAAGAATATATATGGAGTGAATTCATTAGAGTAAGAGACGAGATTAAATCTAGTTTTTATGAATTATATGAAGAAAAAATTAAACCACAATTATAAGATGGAAGCAGAGAAAAAACAAATAGGATTTTTTGAAAAATATCTTACTCTTTGGGTCGCAATATGTATAGCTGTAGGTATTAGTATTGGTAATTTCGCTGGAGACGGAATACAATTCTTGAGTAAAATGGAAATCTATAAAGTTAATATACCTGTAGCTATCTTAATATGGTTGATGATATATCCTATGATGCTCCAAATCGATTTTTCAAGTATTAAAAATGTAGGAAAACGTCCGAAAGGTTTAATACTCACCATTATAGTAAATTGGCTGATAAAACCTTTTACTATGGCATTTTTCGCATGGATATTCTTTTCTAAAATATATGCTGCATTTATTGCCCCAGAACTGGCAGGAGAGTACATAGCAGGAGCGATTTTACTTGGTGCAGCTCCATGTACAGCTATGGTCTTTGTCTGGAGTTATTTATCAGATGGTGATCCTAATTATACTTTGGTACAAGTTTCTATTAACGATTTAATTATTTTAGTAGCTTTCATTCCTATAGTAAGTTTACTTTTGGGTATTACTAATATTGAA
>JBAYDV010000024.1:0-23885 GCA_041668045.1 Bacteroidales bacterium
GAACAAGCTACAATACCATATTTAAATATATTTTTAAATTTCATTTTTATAATCTTTTAATAATTATTTAGAAGGTTCTGGTAATTTAACTGGAGTCCATGTCATAGTATTTTTAGCTACGGCATTGTTTTCATTACTTGTATAATCTTTTACAACAGAACCTGCACCTTCATTGAATTTCCAATAAGCTACAAGACCTGGTGTAGAAGGATCTATCTCATATCTATTATTTTCTAATTCTTCTGGAGTCCTAACTATATTCCATATTCTAAGTTCACTAAATTCTCCAGCCCAGAAACGATTGTCATCATATGATTTTCCTATGAAGAAATCATCTCTACCTAAATTAAGTTCCCCTAAATTTTTAGTTCCTTCACTCTGAAGTTTATCGTTCATGTAGACCTTCAACGAGCCATCACTAGAATCATAAGTAATAGCTATATGAGTCCAGGTATTTAATGGAATTTCTTTATTTGCATCAGCATCAGGGAAATTTCCAGAAGAAGTAGCGACCTGAATTTGACCAGAAGGAAATCCAGCATCTCCCATACGAATAAGGAAATAACCTTCGACTCCCATAAATGAAGAAATAAGTCTATCAAAATCTCTGGCTCTTACAAGACCTTCCATAGTCATCTGTGAAAGATTATTTAATGCATCTTTGTTTTTCCAATTAATAGAAAGTGAATTTTCTTCCATATCACCAACGACTTCTATTATAGTAGCTTCTGTAAATACATAATACATAGTCCTGGCACTTTCTAATAATTCTATATTAGATGCTGAGGCTATCTCGACAGGTAAAACATAAACTTGAGAAGGATCTAATTCATTTACATGAATAAAGTCAATAGTTGCTTCTGTAGAAGTTATACCACCTTCAGCTATTTCTACTTGAGTATTGTCAAAAATATAACAACTATCAGGTAATAAAACAGCATTATCATAATAGAATTGATTATAAGTATCTACTGCATTTTTATTTACAGCATAAACAATATCTATCTTAGATTCAGCAGGTTTAGATGTCCTACTTGTTATAGTTTTCGTTATACTTTCTACTGAAGCTTTTATAGGCAGGTCGGCTTTAAAAGTTCCTGCTTCTATATATAATTTGTTATCAAAATGATTCAAATCAGGATCTTTCTCCTCGCAGCCACTTATCATAAATAAAGATAAGGCAGAAAGAGTAATCGTTAAATATTTAATAATTTTCATAATAATTATTTTTTAGGAGTTGGGTTCATAATATTAAGAGCTTTTCTAGTATATTGATAGTCTTGATAAGGATGATAATAATCATTCTTGACGTTAGATATACCAAGTCCAGCTTTTACAATATCATCCTCATTTGTGTAGATATTATTCGCCATTTCAGTTATAGCTACATCATCTGAAAAATATCCAGTAACATTATCGTCAGACTCTAATGAAAATGTAGAAACTTCGAAAATAAATCTATCTGTTGGAACACCCTCTACGCTTGAACGTCGGGCTTGGAAAATAAGTGCTTCTGCACTCTGTGTACTGTTATCAGATCCATCAATAATGATGTATTCGCAGTCTGATAAAATAGATTTATCTATTAGATTATCAGGATAACCTCTAAATAATAACATCTTATCAGCATTATTACTCTTCCAGTTTGATAAAGCATTAAGCAATACATCTTGATATTTCTGTATTTCAGTTAGTTGATTATAATTTAGACCTAGAGGACTTTTTCCTTTATAAGACATAATTAAACCATCATAAGAATATTTAGTAAAAATGCTCATTTGATTATCTACATACTTAACAAGATAAGTCATAAATGGATCCTCATCTTCAGCATTAGCTGGTTCAATTCCATCCATTACTGCTTGGTCATAAGATGCTTTAGTCGCATCATAGTCAATAGCATATAAAAACTTCATTCCTTTATCTGTCTGTGCGATAGACATATCTTCCAAATTATAATCAGATAAATTATCAGGAGAAGTTAAAACTACCATATCTATACTATCAGGTAAAGCCGATATATGGTCAGCTCTTGAAACTGGAACTTCTACTGAATTATCATACCATACTAAAACTTGTTTATGGTCAGATAATCTATAGTCTCTCAGATTAGCCAGATAAGTATTATACATTTCAGGATTTTGCTCCTGAATATTTGGCTGATTTAAATCAATACTTTCTGTTTCCGTCCATTTATCACATGATGAAAAAACAGATGTAAGCATAACAGCTAATATAGAAATAGTCAATATTTTAAAATATATTTTTTTCATAATTAATTATTTTTAGTATCCCACCAAACATTAGTGGCCATATTATCAGGACCTTTCATTAAAGACAATATAGTTTTAAGATTTTCTTCATTAGTTTGATATTCTTCCTGTGGATAAGGTAATCTTCTAGCTTTAAGGTCATTATCTACTATACCACCACTTCTATTTAATTCAACATTCATTAAAGAAGGATAACCAGTACGACGATATTCACTCCATGCTTCAAGACCTAGAGGGAAATTAGCTATCCACTTTTGTGTTATAATACGTTCCAAATTAGTTTCAAAAGAAGCACTAGAATCATATTTAATAGTAATATTACTTATCGCTCCACTGTAAGTAAAAGCACCAAGTGGATCTACATAAGGAGCTGGCTGATCTGTATCATTATTCATATAATCTTCAGCTCCTTCAGCTCCCCATTGGTCGAAAGAAAGTCTTATACCTTCATTATAAAAGTCTGCTGCTGTTCCTCCCATATTCCATCCTCTCAATGCTGCTTCAGCTTTTAAGAAATATGCCTCAGATGCATTCATCCATAATAATGTATGATCATCTGCTGATACATTTACATTAGAATAAGCATGTACTATATCTCCAGAAGGAATTTCTATTCCTGATCTTAAACCATAATATCCATTAGTTACTCCTTCTTGAGTAAAAGTAGATTCTGTGAAATATTTTGCTCGTCTAGGATCATTATAGCCATTCATATAAGTAGTTATATCTGCAGAGATTCTTGAGTCTCCACCATTATATTCATAACACACTACTCTATATGGATTTTTATTAACAGTGATAAATGCATTATCACTAGATGTACTCATAGTTCCTACTGGATCTATGGCTATCGCTTCAGCTATTTCTTGTGCAAAATCAGGTTCTACATAAGATAATCTCATAGCTAATCTTAGTTCTAAAGTATTAGCAAATTTTATCCATTTTTCTATACTTCCTCCGAATACTGCATCTGCTTTAGGATTAATAAATCCTGTTCTATATGGAGTAAGTTCTTCTACAGCTGCTCCAAGTTCCTCTATCATTTTATGATAGACTTCTTTCTGAGTATCAAAAGCTGCTGTTATAGAACCATCTTCTCCTATTTTAGAATATGGAATAGCTCCATATGCATCTGTAACTTTATGAACTGCTGCTACTTTAATAATATTAGCTATCTCTAAATATCTAATATCATCTGTAACCGTTTTAACTTGAACATAGGACGGAAATAAATTAGGAATAATATCAGTAAAAAGCACTCTACTCCATCCATTTTCAGGGGCATAAGATGCGAAATTTTTATATGTAAATCCCGCATTTGAATCTGCGAAATATCCTCCATAATTTCCACCTAACAATAACGATACGAATTGACTCATATTAACGTCAGTAGGTTCAACATATCCTTGCATTTTCACCATAGCTGCACTTAATGAATATGCGTCGTAATTCATCTGAGTTTTATTTACCTCATATGGATTTTCATTAATATTTTCATAGTTGTCTGTACATGATACAGTCAAAATAGCTAATGCTGAGAATATTATTAAATTTTTAATTTTTCTTTTCATAATAGTATATTCTAGAAAGTAAGTTTAATATTGAAGCCAATATTTCTCGTACTCGGCATCATAAAATTATCTATTCCCTGATAATAATTACTAGTAGAAGCTACACTTTCAGGGTCAAAAGGAGCTTTTTTATAAAGCATTAGTAAATTATGTCCTTCTAAAGAAACCTTCATGTCAAATAAATCCCAAAGCTTAGCTT
The DNA here is from genome assembly GCA_041668045.1 of Bacteroidales bacterium. Lineage (GTDB taxonomy): Bacteria > Bacteroidota > Bacteroidia > Bacteroidales > UBA932 > JBAYDV01. The sequence continues at coordinate 4,044 of JBAYDV010000024.1, forward strand.
TAGGAATCGTATATCCTATATGAGCTTCAGCTAATCTTATATTGGTAGCACTATAAGTATAAAATAATGGCATTCCTGTTCCAATAACTGAATAATAATTTTCAGCATTGATTAAGTCTCCTCCATTAATTATTACTCCTCCATTATCTCTAGCTACTGCTGATGCTTTAGATACTCCATATCTATCAAGGACTGCTTGAGTTTCTGAGAATACAATACCTCCGAATCTTCCACTTAACTGGAAACCAAGATTTATGTTTTTATAAGAAAAATCATTATTGATACTCATATTAGATTTAGGGAATACACTTCCCATCTTAATAGCATCATCAGAATTTAATTTTGTTTTAGAAATTTCATTATTTGCATCTACATAGATGTCTCCATTACTATCTCTTTTTAAATCTGAAAGAGAATACATATCTCCTAGAGAACCACCTTCTTTTAATATAAATCTAGCATCGGCATATCCTCCGATATCAAGAGTACTTTTATTTATAATCGCACCAGTTTCTGGATTTTCATAATCTTTAACTAATGAGATAATTTTATTTTTATTAGCAGAAAGTGTATAAGTAATATTCCATCTGAAATCTCCCCAGTTTTTCTTAAACCCAAGTAACATCTCTATACCAGTATTTCTAACATCTCCTGTTTGAACATATAAGTCACTATATCCAGATGACACAGATATATTAGGATTAAATGTTTGATTTTTACTATGAGTCAAATAATAAGAAAAATCTAAATTAAAATATTTCAAAAAATTCATAGTAAGACCTGCCTCGAACGAATTAGTTCTTTCTGGTTTAAGATTATACAAAGGATATGTAGTCTTAGTAACCCAAACTTTATCATTACTATCCCAAGCATATTTAGGATTTGCTAAAAATCTTGGAAAAGGAAGACCTACAGAAGCGTATGAAGTTCTAAATTTTAGATATTCAATCTCTTTAGGCATATTTATTAATTCTGACACAATAACTGAACCTCCGACAGAAGGATAAAAGAATGAACTTGTCTGTGATTGAGGACCAGCTAATTGACTTGGCCAATCATTTCTAGCAGAAAAATTTAAAAATAGAGTTTTTCTCCAACTGATTTCAGCATTAGCGAAAACAGATTGTGTTTGTTCTCTATAACCTTCTTGTGATCTTTTTATCTTAGTATCATCTAATTGAAATATATTAAATACATTAGGAAGACCATTAGACATTATTGGACCTTGATTTTCCATTTTATCAAACTTAATACTATTAAAAGATGCTCCTAGATTAATCTTTAAATAATAATCTGCTCCTAAGTCTTTATCAATATTAGCTAAAATATCACCATAAGTAGAATATTCATTAATTTTGGATACTCCATAAAGACCATTTTCAGAACCTTCACTCAATGTTTGATTAGTAGTAGCATATAATTTTTTTTCAAAAGTACTTGATGTATTATCTACTTTTATCCTTCCTGAGACGTTTAACCAATCAGATACTACATATTTTAATGAAGCATTTAGCATATATCTATCTCTAGTATTAGTACGAAGATTTCTATTCGTTATCCAATATGGATTTTGACCAGTAAATTCTGACAATTCCTGTGGCCAATACTGAGTATAAATTCCACGTGTATCATCATATCTTTCATACATCTTAATATCATTCCAATCATCACCTCTTGGAAATAAATAAGCAGGAACGATAGGATTAGAATATATACCTTGGTTAACCATATTTCTATCATTCTGTTTGATAAAACTAGCACCAAAATCTAATTGTAATTTATCATCTAGAAAAGATGTAGTATTACGTGCAGTAAAATTATACCTATTATACTGATTATTTGGAACTATACCCTTTGAATTTACAGCTAAAGCTGATATATAAGTTTGATTTTTCGCATTACCAGTAGATAATGATACTCCTTCAGTTCCAACTACTCCTTGTTGATAAAAATCATCTTCAGGTGTATATCCTCTATAATTAGCATCATTCAATTTAGCACCCCAACTTCTATCGACAACATCTACTTTAGATAATAAATCACCTGTTCCATAAGTATTTTGGAATTCAGGCAATACGAATGGGCTCATAAACTGAGTATTGCTTGTAACAGTCAGAGTAGTTTTGCCTACCTGTCCTCGTTTAGTAGTAATTACGATAGCTCCATTAGATGCTTCTGATCCATAAAGAGCAGCAGCTGCAGCTCCTGTCAATACTGATATAGTAGATATATCTTCTGGATTAACATCTGCTATACCATCAGTAGCACCTTGAGACGCATATCCCATACCATCAGAATCAATGTTAGTTCCATTATACATTGGAACACCATCTATCACATATAATGCATTTGAGCTCTGTGCAATACTCTTAGACCCTCTCATTACTACCTTAGCAGCTCCACCTACTCCTGATGAAGTAGAATTAATAGTAACACCTGCCACTTTACCATTTAATGAATTGATAAAATTAGCATCTTTATTGACTAAAAGGTCTTCACCTTTTAGTTGCTGAACGTTATAAGTCAACGCTTTAGTAGAACGTTTAATACCCAAAGCCGTTACTACTACTTCATCAAGTGAAGAAGAATTCGGTTCCATTTTGATAATAAAATTAGTCCTATTACCAAGCAAAATCTTTTGATTATTATATCCTATATAAGATACTGTTAATTCAGTATTTTTATTTATAACAGGAATAGTCATCTCAAAAGCTCCATCAATATCAGTAACACTAGCCAGATCAGTTCCCTCTATTATAACATAAGCACCGATAAGTGTTTCGCCATTTTCATCAAGGACCTGTCCTTTAATTTTAACATTTTGCTGAGAACTAGCATTTTTTGATAACACTATAGAACTCTTATTTACAGAATAAGAATACCCTAAGTTATCAAGCAATTTATGAAGTACTTCTGAAAGCTCTTGATTCTCCGACTTTATAGTAACTAATGTATCCGGATTTACAGAGTTTCCATAGACAAACAGATAAGTTGATTGTTTCTCAATCTGATTGAGTACTGTTTCTAATTTGACATTTTTACTATCTAATGTAACTTTAGCAGTTTGGGCTCTCATAGGAATGATAGCTATTACTGAAAGTGCACATACTAAAAATACCAAACGTCGAATTTGTGTTTTTACATACATTTCCATTTTAAGAAGATTAATTGTTCATAAGTGGTTAAAAGAAATACTTTATTCCTTTTTCTTTTTATATAACACGTAAGATCTGAATTACCCTAGAAAAAGTTTATTTTTTTTAGTAAAACATCTTAAAAGATAACAAATTATTATCAAATAATAGAATATCATTGATATTCCTCACAAAAAAAACTTGCACATCATACTTTGATATGCAAGTTATTAACTATAATAAATACTTTTTTTAGTGAAAATATCTTTATTATTTTTTTTCTTTTATTATATGAATTATTGAATCGTCAGAAATATCCCTAGTATAAGTAAATGTAGAATTTCTCTGCATCACCCACAATGCATGATCTAAACCTTCATCTATTCTTATCTTACCTGACAATACTTCTGTAGGAATATCATTCATCTTTATATCAAAAGTTACTCCATAAATTTCGCCTAAATTATTTAGTAAATCTTTAAAATCTTTATTCTTAAAAGATAAGATACCTTCTTTCCATAAGAAATCTTCGGAATCGGGAGTATCGACAGTTTTAAATGATTTACTATTATAAAATACAGTCTGATTTGGTTTAATCAAAACATCTGATAATTGATTACTATTATCATGTAAAACAATACTTCCTTCAACTAATGAAACGAAAAAGGGACTCTTAGAGCTAGCACTATGAACATCGAAGATAGTTCCTTTAACTCTAACATCACACTCCGTAGTATGAACCACGAATTGATGCTTTTCATCATGCGTCACATCAAAATATCCTTCTCCTTCCAATTTCACATTTCTTTCATCACCTATAAATTTATTAGGATATCTTAACTTAGCCATTGAATTCAACCAAACATTTGTACCATCCGGCAATACTAAATTTACTCTTTGACCTTTAGGTACTATGATTTCACTGTAAAGATTTTCATTATCTTTATTATTAAAAACAGAAATTTGACTACCTAGAAAAATAAATAATAAAGCTATCGCAGCATAACTTAAATATGAACGCCATTTTAATTTATGGATATTCGTCTTAGGAGTATCATTTTCCGTATTAGATAAGAGTAAAACATCAAATAATGTTCTTTCTTTTTCAAGTTTTTTGATATTTTCACCATCCTCATCAAGCCAATCCAAAATTTGTTTTTCTTCTTGTCTAGACGATTTATGCTTGAAAAATCTATATAATATCTCTTTATCCATATTTTCACTTTTAATATTAACACACAACTTTTATTTATCCCTAATTTATTTGATTAAATCTGCTAAAAATATTAAGAATAAGATCGGGATATAATCTTTTAATTCTTTTCTAAGTATTTTTAAAGCTTTACTTATTTCATATTCCACATTTTTTTTAGTACACGACATTTCTTTAGCTATTTGTGAATATGATTCATCTCTATATCTACTACGTTCAAATATTTCTCGAGTTCTTGGTTTTAGTTTAGAGAGTGCTTTTAAAATTATGCTAGTTGTTTCTTTTGAAAATAACATTTGAGGATCACAAGCCTCTAAAGAAGACATTCTTATATCAAGAATACGCTTCTCTTGTGAAGCTATCGTCTTCTCTATTTTTCTATGAGTAGCTTGATCTCTTAAAGCATTTAATGCACGATTTTTGACTATAGAAAATGTATATGCAGGAGCATCTTCTATTGATATCTCATTCCGTTTTTCCCATAATGTGATGAAAGAATCAACTACAATATCTTCGGAAGCACTTGTATCACCGATATAAGAATAAGCGAATCTAATAAACTTATCTTTATATGTATTGAAAAATGAAGAATACTCATTTAAGGTTATCGCCTTTTTCTGCATGCTTATAGTTTTAACTTGGGTTAAGATATCAAATTTATATAATTAAATTTTTATATCAAATTTTTTGAGATGTGCATCAATCATATGCTCTGGTACTATTGTTTTAATATTGGCTGCTAATATATTCAGAAATTTCTCTTTTACGAAATCTTTACGAATAACAAATGAAACTTGTCTCGAAGGTTGTGGTGCTATAAAAGGACGGACATTTTTTAACTGTTCATTAGTTAATAAAGATAAATGTAATTCTGGTATCACAGTATATCCTCCATTTTTATCAACTATTTTAACAAGAGTATCTATACTCCCAGCTTCAAAAACCGTAGAATAATCTGAATGATGATTACAAAAATTAAAAATCTGAGCCCTGAAACAATGACCTTCCTGAAGTACCCATAAATGTTTAGTAGGCATAAAGGGAGCATTTATTTCTTTTTGATTATATATCTCTGTTTCTAAAGGAGAGGCATAAACGCAGAATTTCTCATTATATAATGGTATTTCTAACAATTCAGGATCCTCAAGAGGAGTTGCCAATAATCCTATATCTATTTCTGCTGCATGTAATAAATCAATTATGACTTTCGTCTGTACTTCTGATACTTTTAATTTTAAGCCCGGACTATTCTTACTAGCGTTATTAATTAAAGAAGGTAAAATATAAGGAGCAATAGTAGGAATAACTGCTAATTTGAGCTCTCCTACCTCCATCCCTTTTTCATCTAATATCATTTCTCGCATCTGAGAAACATTAAACAAGACAACTGAAGCTTGTTCTATAATCTTAGCACCTAATACTGTAGGTTCTATTGGATGTGTATTCCTGTCAAATATTATCACATCAAGTTCTTCCTCTAATTTACGTATCATAGAACTTAAAGTAGGCTGCGTAACGTGGCAAGCCTCAGCAGCTTCTACGAAGTGTCTATGTTTATTAAGAGATACGATATACTCTAACTGTTGTATAGTCATAATTGTGTTAAATTTATCAATATAGATTTTATCTATACAAATATAGAAATTATCTGTTTGATTAATAAACTATAGTCAATATATTTGCATCATAAAAATAATATAAATATAACTAAAAGATAATAAAGATGAATGCAATCCATTTAACAAAAGACGAATTTTTAACAAAAGTAGTTAATTACGAGAAAGATTCTCAAAACTGGAATTATTTAGGTGATAAACCTGCTATTATAGATTTTTATGCTGATTGGTGTGGCCCATGTAAAGCTGTTTCTCCAATACTAGAAGAATTAGCAGGTGAATATAAAGACAAAATTTATGTTTACAAAGTAAACACTGAAGAAGAACAAGATTTATCAGCCGCATTTGGTATAAGATCTATTCCAACTTTACTTTTTGTTCCGATGGAAGGAAACCCACAAATGGCTCAAGGAGCTCTTCCTAAAGAATCATTAAAAGAAGCTATCGAAAATACTTTGTTAGCTAAAAAATAAATATCATAGGGTTAATTTGACGATATTATTGTGTGTGTAGAACTTGTTGTAGTAATAACTACAACAAGTTTTTTTTATGGTAATATATAGTTGTATTTATTTATAAAAAATTTAGAATAGTAAAAAAACTTCAATTTGTAAATTCTAAAAAAAAATTGAAAACATTAAGACCTAAAAAGTTTGATAATCACTATCTTTGAGGCATTTAAAAAAATAACTTAATATTAATATCTATATAACTATGAAAAAGTTTAATTTATTTTTAATAATCACAGTATTAACTTCAACCTTATTTCCCTCACTTCTTTTAGCTTCATCCAATAATGATAAAGAGCCTTATATATGTATGAAGCCTAAAACTAAATTCACATATACTATAGCTATGAAAGACAAGCCGGATATAGAATATATTGAATATATAACTAAAGTCACAGGTGATAAGAACAATGGTAGAGTATATATAGAAGAAAGTAATAATAATAAAGCGACTAATGTTTTTTTTGATTTACATAATGGCGATGTCATATATAATTTCGCAGAAATAACGAAAGCTTTAATGTTAGACCAATGTGAAAAAGAAGCTAGAAAAATAGCTGCAGAAGAAGCTCCTAAAAATAATATGACTGAAGAAGAATATTGTAATGAGGCCATGTTCCAAATGGAAAAAATAATTAACATAACTGGAAACCCCTGCATATATCCTCTGAATATGGCTCCTGGAACGATGCTTGAAGATTCCAAAATGAAATTAAAAGCTTACATAGTAAGTATCCAAAGTAGTATTACTGAACGAGAAATATTAGGTGAAGAAAAAATAAATACGCCTGCAGGAACATTTGATTGCCTAAAAATTAAAGAAAAACATTTTAGTAAAGTGTCAATGAAGAAAAATACACATTATACTATAAAATGGTATGTACGCGGCATAGGAATTGTAAAAGAAGAAAAATATGATAAGCATAATCAGCTTACAGAGACACAAATACTTAAAGAAATAAAATTCGCTAATTAAATCAAAATGAATTATTCAATAAAACTTGATAGAATCACATCTGAAAATGAACTTCATATATGTGAATCAAAATTCTGGGGTAGTCCAGATATGCCAGAAACTTTTTCTTTTCCCACATATAAAGACGAAGAGGGTGACGAATCTGTTTATGAATTTATATGTCAAATAAACTGCCAGGATCTAATAGAATTAGATACTGATAATCTGCTTCCTCATAAAGGAATGCTATATTTTTTCGCCAGGCTAGGATATTACATTGGAGATTTTTTCCCTGACAAACCATTTAAAATAGGAGAAAACGAAAAACAAGCATGTAAAGTTATATATACGCCACGTGAAGACTATGAGAATTTTGTAGAAATGACTCTAGTAGATGATGAGGACGAAGAAATGGCATTTCCTGCTCAAAAAATTAATTTTGAAAAGTCTCCTTCACTCCTTAACTCTGAATCAAAAGATTTTATAAAACTACTTGGTGATACAGATTGTAAAAAAGATGGAGATAACATACTTAAAGAAAACGAAAGTCTTCTTTTTCAAATAAGTTCATGTATGATTGATTCTGAGGTTGACTTAACATTTTCAAATAATGGCATACTAAGTTTTATAATTCCTACAGATGATTTAACTAAAAATAAAACATTTAAAAATGTTTATCCTTACTACAAATAATTATAAATAAAATATCATGAAAAAGAAGACAGTTAGTCTTTCTCAACTATTGTCTTCTTTTCTTTTTTCATAATGGCATCCTTATCTAAATCAAAGCCTAATCCATAGACTGCAGAAGTAGGTGTAATCGTATGAAACGCATAAGGATCTATACTTTTAATAATTTTAGTTAGTTTATTAATCTCAGTTTTTCTACAAACGACCATTATGCCATGATTTTCTTGTTTTGAATACCATCCAACTGTATTTAACATGGTAACTCCACGCTGTAATTTCGTCGATATCTCAGTAGATAAAGTATCATATTCCTTAGAAAATATAATAACTTGTACAGATTGACGTACACCATTCAATACCATATCGATTACTTGAGCACAGAAAAATATTTCCACATAACCATATACTACATCAGTAAATTCTTTTTGTGGCAAGAAAATCATAGAAGAAGTAATTAACCAATCGAAGAAAAAATAAAGTCTTCCTGTGGATATTTGTTTGTATTTCGTTATTATTAATACTACTACATCCATACCTCCAGTTGATCCTCCTTGAAGGAATATCGTTCCTATTCCTATACCACTCAATGCACCACCTATAATAGCATTAATTAATTGGTCATCGAGATTTGATATCCATAAGTCTGGCAAGATTTTAAAAAATATAGACATTAAAATAATCATATATATTGTTTTAAAACCAAAACTTTTCCCTAAAATAATCGCTCCTATAATAAGTAAAAAGAAATTTAAGATAGCGAAAGATAAGAACATAGGGATACTTCCATTAGTAGCATAATCAACTATAGTAGCAATACCTGTTACTCCTCCTCCCACTATACCTTTTGGAATCAAAAAAGCTGTCCATCCGAATGAACTAATAAAACATCCAATAGTACAAATGACATATTCCTTAATAGTTTCTGGCCAATTAGTACCTTTTAAATGTAAATTTAATGTATTCATTTTTTATTATTTTCTAGATGTTTATAATAACTCGTATCAAAACCAAGTCCATACACTGCTGCAGTAGGCGTGATAGTATAAAAAGCTTCAGGGTCGATGTCTTTGATTATATGAATAGCTTTGGTCTGTTCTGTTTTTCTAACAACACACATTACTGCATTATTTTCCTTTTTTGAATACCATCCAGAGGTTTTCACCATAGTTACCCCCCTTTCCAACTCATCAGATAATCTATCTGCTATTTTTTCACTATTCTTTGAAAATGCTAAAATTTGAACTGATTGACGCACACCATTCTGAACGACATCTATCATCAGAGCAAATACTACCATGTCCACATAACCATAAACGACATCATTAAAAGATTTATCTGGCAATAAAGCTAGAGAGCTTACAACTAATGCATCCATAATTAAAAAGCCTCTACCAATAGATATTGAACGATATTTTGCTATGATTAGAACTATAATATCAACACCTCCAGTACTTCCTCCTTGAAGAAATACCATACCAATGCCCACAGCTTCTAATATAGCTCCTATTATAGCATTTAATAATTTGTTATCTACATCTGAAGCCCATAAATCGGGAAAAATCTTAAAAAAGATTGATGAGACTACTATACAAAAGATAGTCTTAAATCCAAATCCTCCTCCCAGCACTATAAAACCTATAGTTAGAAGAACTATATTTAATACGAAATAAGTATAAGCTATAGGAATCAGTCCATTAGTAGCGAATTGAACTATAGCTCCAATACCACTCACACCTCCCCCCACGATGCCATGAGGAACAAGAAAAGCAGTCCAACCAAATACGAATATAGCCAAACCGATTACTGACAAACTATATTCTTTCAAACTAGTTCCCCAATTAACATTTGATATATCAATACTACGTAAAATATTTTTCATATAAAGTTTTATCTACATTGAAATATATATTATTTATTACAAAGATAATCTGAAAATTCTTATTTTCAACTACATATTTTTAGGACTATTAACTTTATTAATAGCTGCATTACTTTTCTTTCTATTACTATAATTAATCATAACTAGACTCATACTAATAATTAACATCCCAAAAACTGAAGGCCAATTAAAATGTTCCCCAGGAAGTATAAGCCAACTAAAAATAGCTCCAAATATAGGAATAAGAAAAGTCCAGAAATTCAATATAGACACCTTAACCCCAGGCCGTTGAAGCAATGTATACCAAATAGCGATAGCCACCGAAGATACCATAGCTAACCATATCCAGGTAAAATAAAACTTAAATGGTAGATCTAAAGTCCAAACCGGATGTTCAAAAATTTGAGAAATCACTATAATTAGGGCTCCTCCAAAAGATAAAGAAAACGCAGCAAGTACTCTAGGATATATATTACCTGCTTTTCGTGCTATCATTACATTTCCCATACTTCCTAGAAAATTTTTAGCTATAAGAATAATGATACCTAAAGATACCGAACCTGTAAATACCGCTGTATTCTGAGAAGGATCTGAATCAGTATTTTTACCAGCAATACTAACTACAATAACTCCTATGACTCCTATCAAAACAGCTACAGTCTTTTGCAAATCCATCTTATCATCTTTCATCATGAAATTAGCAGTAATAGCTACGAAAATAGGACCAGAACCTACAATCATAGCACCAACAGAGCCAGGTACCATATTTAAACCTATATAAAACAAACTATATAGAAACGTAGTCTGGAGCAGCGCAATATTTAGCATCACCTTCCAATATTTAAATGAAGCACGAAAGCGATATTTTATATCTTTTATAAAAGGCAATATTAACAATCCTGCCAAAAAGAATCGTATCCCTGCGAATTGTAATGGTGTCATATACTCCAGACCTATCTTTATCCCAACAAAAGGGGTAGCCCATAAGATACAACACAATATTGCTAAAAACGGAGTTGATAATATTATTTTTTTAATCACGGAACAAAAGTACAAAATAACTATCAGTTTATTAAAATTTTAGTAAATTGCATACTACTTTTTAAGTAAAACATCATTTTAAACAAATAATTATTATGAACACAGAAGAAATAAAATTTAAAGGCTTTAGAGCTAATGGCTTTTTGATGCTATTTATATTACTTATAATGATAATAGCTGAGATATTTATGATTAGAGGTTTAAGTTCTGAAAAACTCGGAGCTTTATTTACTGGACTGGCAATAGTTATACCTATAATTATTCTTTTTTATTTAGCTGGATTTTTCGTCATACAACCAAATGAAGCACGCGTTATGATATTCTTTGGTAAATATAAAGGCACATTTAAAGAAAATGGATTTTTCTGGAGTAATCCATTTCTTTCAAAAATTAAATTATCATTACGTTCTAGAAATCTTGACATTCCTCCTATAAAAGTCAATGATAAAATGGGAAATCCTGTATTAATTGGTCTTGTAATGGTATGGAAAATTAAAGACACTTATAAATGCATGTTCGATATAGATGCTTCAACTGCTGCACCTGCTAATCCCAATATTAATAGTCGCATGAGTTCATTTCAAAGTTTCGTAAGCATACAAAGTGATGCTGCATTAAGACAAGTCGCTGGACAATATGCTTATGATAATAATGAAAACGAAGAAGAAACATTAACTTTAAGAGGTGGCAATACAGAGATTAATCAAGAATTAATTACAAAACTAAATGAAAGATTAGATATCGCCGGAATTTCTATAGTGGAGGCGCGTATTAACTATTTAGCTTATGCTCCTGAAATCGCAGCTGTAATGCTTCGTCGTCAACAAGCTAGTGCTATAATTTCTGCACGTGAAAAAATAGTTGAAGGTGCTGTATCAATGGTAGAAATGGCATTAAATAAATTAGCTGAAGATAAAGTAGTTGATTTCGATAATGATAGAAAAGCTGCCATGGTAAGTAACCTTATGGTAGTTCTCTGTGCTGATGAATCAGCTCAACCAATAATCAATACATCTTCAGAGGCTTAAACTAAAAAAACACGGTGATTTACCGTGTTTTTCACATTATTTTGACACTTATTATAAAAAATATAATAAGTGTTATTTTTTAGTATCTTCTTCTTGGTCTGGAACTTCGGGAGCTGCTGCTGCGCGAATCTCCACCACGAGAACTACTACCTCTGTAGCTATTGCCACGTGATTCTCCATCGCTAGAACTGCTATCTCGGTAACTATTGCCACGAGATTCTCCACTACGCGAACTGCTGCCTCTGTAGCTATTGCCACGTGACTCTCCTCCGCGAGAACTTACTCTTCGTGAACTACCACTTCGTGATGAGTTTCGAGGGCCTCTTCCTCCACGGCCACCTTTCGGTTTAGCGGGTTCTGGTTTAGCATTTTTGAAATTTTCAAAATATGGATTATCCTCTACTACAGCAATCTTCTGTTTAATTAATTTCTCAATATCCTTTAAGTATGGTACTTCATCAGGCTGACAGAATGATATGGCAATACCTTCTCGTCCTGCTCTTCCTGTTCGTCCGATTCTATGAACATAAGTCTCTGGGATATTTGGCAAATCATAATTAATCACATGTGATAATCTATCAACATCGATTCCTCTAGCTGCTATATCCGTAGCTATCAGTACTCTGATTTTATGTTCTTTAAATTCCTTTAATGCTTTTTGACGAGCATTTTGTGATTTATTGCCATGAATAGCTGCTGATTTGATGCCATTCTTAACAAGGTTACGAGATATTTTGTCGGCTCCAAATTTAGTTCTATCAAAGACTAGAACAGATTTCATCTCAGGGTTTTGCAACAAATCGACAAGTAATGTTCTTTTGTCATTTTTAGTAACAAAATATAAGGATTGTTCGACACGTTCTGCAGTAGTCGATTGTGGAGTTATATCTACGCGTTGTGGGTTACGCAACATATTCTTTGACAATTTCACTATAGGATCTGGCATAGTAGCCGAAAAGAATAGTGTTTGTCTATCGTCTGGAATTAGTTTTAATATCTTTCTGATATCGTTAATAAATCCCATATCAAGCATACGGTCTGCTTCATCTAGTACGAGCATTTCTAGTCTTGAAAATCTTATAAAGCCTTGACTTTGAAGGTCTAATAGTCTACCAGGGGTAGCTACCAAGATTTGTACGCCAGCTCTAAGTTTTGCTTTCTGAGCTGCTGCACTTACTCCTCCAAATATGACGGCATGTCTTACATTAAGATATTTGCCGTAGCTTTTAAAACATTCATCTATTTGTAATGCTAACTCACGAGTAGGCGTTACAATTAACGCTTTTATACCACCTCGTGGTGAGGTATGTTCTAATTTTTGTAAAATAGGCAGCGCGAAGGCAGCTGTCTTTCCTGTTCCTGTTTGGGCACAGCCCAATAAATCTTTTCCTTCAAGTATAATTGGTATGGATGCTTCTTGAATTGGTGTTGGCTCCGCATAATTTGAATCACTAATCGCCTTCTGAAGAGGTGATATCAGCGGAAGCTGAGTAAATTTCATCTAATATTATTTTGGACGAAGATAGTCATTTAAATGTAATAAACAAATCTCGTATAAATAGTTACTACATTTAGCACTACTTATGCGCGTATATAAAGCTACCTATTATTGCCGTAAAAGGAGCTACTAAGACGAGTCCGAAACTTCCTACCATGGTTTGTAATATCTGAGCTGCTATATAATTTGTGTTCACTATGCTGACCATTGGTACGCCTTTGGCCATAAATGCCATAAATGCGAACATGAAACTTCCTGAATATGCGAAAAGTAAAGTAGTGGTCATACTACCCAATATGGGAGCTGCTATATGAAATCCAGATATCATTAATTCTTTTGGATGCATATCAGGTTTTTTTAATATTAACTCATTTTGTGCTGCTGATACGTCCATGGATACATCCATTACGGCTCCAGCTGCAGATATAAAAATAGTGGAAATGAATATACTTGATAAATTAAGATTAACGTATCCAGTGTATAATAATGTCTCAGCATATTCTTGTACTGCTCCTGGTATTTTAAAGAAGTATCCAAAGGCTAGTGCCATAAGTGCTGTGACCGTCACACCGGCGAATGTCCCTGATAGCGCGACGAGTCCTTTTTTATTAATTCCTCCGACAAGTAATATTATTACTGTAGATACTAAAAATATTATAGCTATGGATATAGGAAGTGGGGATATCCCTTTCAAGAAAGCTGGTAGTAGAATTTTCCAAAATGCCAGAGCTGTGAATATAAATGATAAAACAGCTTTGACTCCTGTCATTTTAGCGAATAAAATTAAAAATAAGGCGAAGCATAAGCATAAAATGAGTTCTACTCCATTTCTATAATATTCAGATGCTCTGGCAGATACACATTTATCTCTCGCATCATTTAATTTTAATACAGTAAGAACTTTATCTCCTTTTTCAAAGACTTTATCTAATCTTTTTTCTCCTAGTAAAACATTTGTCGCTTCAAGGGTATCTCCTTTGAACTGGCCTGAAAGTACTTTCAATTCTACTTTTTGTACCCCGGTTGTTACTATTGAGTAATGTTCTAATTGAGAATCATCAGTATTAAGTATTACTCCTTTTTCATATAAAACGCCTTCTGCCTGTCTTTTAGAAGCACTAAATTCTGAAGGTAAAATTATTAAAATTACCGTCAGAATTAGTATTAAGCTGCTAAAAATTATATCAGCCTTATTTTGTTTTATTGCCATATATTATTTCTGATAATTGGCAGCTTCCATTATTCTGTTAGCTACATCTGTATTATCATAATATCCATCAAATAGAACAGCTCCCGGGCCAATAGCGAATACCATAGTTGGTAGAGCTGTATGAGAGTAAGAAGTCCAAGCAACTCCTGCTTTATTGTTTAAGATTTGAGTCGCAGTAACTGTTAAAGGGGTATTGTAACCATAAAGAACTTTTACTGCTTCCTTATCAGATTTGACTCTTCCCATACTTAAATTAAATGCTTCTTTTAATCTTTTTATATCGCTCTTATTTAATGGAATTTCTTTATTTCCTAGACCAAAATATTTGGTTACCTCTTTCATGGCTTGATCAAAAGTTATAGTTCCTTCTTTCTTCCATTGATTAACAAGCTGAGAGAATTTATTAAATGATATGTTTTGATATTTTAATATACCAAAAGATGATTCATAATGAGTTCCTGCATATCCTAATGTTAATCCTCCACATTCGTGGTCACCAGTAACGACGATTAATGTCTCATTTGGATGTAAATCGTAGAATTTTTTCGCTTCTGCTATGGCTTTATCGAAATCTATTACCTCTTGAATATTACTAGCTACGTCATTTGAGTGTCCAGCCCAATCGATTTTTCCTCCTTCTACCATCATGAAGAAGCCTTTATCATTATCTAAAACTTTTATACCTTGTCTTGTGAAATCTGCAAGTACAATATGATCTTCAGGGTCATTATCTCTTGGCAGGTCTATAGCATATGGCATAGCACCATCACCTTTGTTAGGATCATCAAAACTTTTTAAAGTAGCTATCACTTTACCAGAAGTCGAATTTAATTTACTTATTTCTTCTTTAGTATTTACAAATTTATAACCTTTTTCTGCGGCTTCTTTTTTAAATTGATCGTAGGTTTTATTTTTATAACTACTATATTTAACTGAGCCACCACCGAAGTAATCGAAACCTGAATTTAGAAGTTGCTCTCCTATTTCTTGATATTTGTTTCTACTAGAGACATGGGCATAATATGCAGCAGGTGTAGCATGGTCAATACTAACAGTTGTCACGATTCCCACTTTCTTACCAAGTCTATGTGCCATTTCAGCTATAGTTTCATATTTTTTGGTAGCATCTTCATTCATCGACAATGTTCCAACAGAGGTTTTATGTCCTGTAGCAAGAGCTGTAGCTGCTGCTGCTGAATCGGTAATATATCTATCCTCAGCATAAGTAGTACTCATTCCTGTAACAGGAAATTTATGCATAGTCAGCTTTACAATTCCTGCTTTACTATCTTCTTTTTTATAATTTAAAGCTGCCTCTGCCATATTAATTTGAGGCATAGACATTCCATCTCCTATGAAAAGAAATACATATTTGGGAGTATTATATTTTATACTTTTAGAGATAGTATTGCTATCTTTAGGGGAATTATTACATGACGAAACAGCCATCATGATAATTGAACACAAGACTATTATTTTAGTTATTGTCGATTTAAACATTTCTTAGTATTTTTATATTCTTATTCTAGAATGCAAAAATAATAAAAGATTTCTATTTATCTTGTTTGCATCATTTATTATAAAAATATATATTGCACTTTTATTAACAACATGAAAACTCGTAGAATTCTATATATATTCTTTTTATGTCTTATTTCCTTCAATATAAGTGCTCAACCTACCAAAATTAAAGGTAAGGTTATCGACGCTAAAACTGGGGAACCATTACCTTTCGTTAGTATCTATTTTGATAATACTACGATAGGTGCATCTACAGATTTGGACGGGCAATATGCTATATCTACTAATGAAGCTACCTCAAATACTTTAACTGCATCATTAGTTGGATATGAAAATCAGACTCAAAATGTTCGACTACATAGTTTTAATAATATCGATTTCCATCTTAAAGAATCTGTAGAGTTTATTAATTCTATAGTAGTTAAACCTGATAATAGTTATCTGAATGGTATATTAAAAAAGATTTATCAAAATAAAGATAAAAACAATCCTACTAAACAAACATTATATACATGTGATTCATATAGTAAGATGGAACTGGATGCTACTAATGTTAATAAGCTTCTTAATAATAAACATATAAAGAAAAATTATGATTTCTTAAAGAATTATGTAGATACATCTGTCGTTTCTGGTCAATCATACCTTCCTATTATGATATCAGAGACTGTTTCTAAGCTTTATCATAGAGAACAACCTTCTTTAAGTAGAGAAGTCATTACTGCGAGTAAAATTTCTGGAGTTGGTGCTGAAGATGCCTCTTTGACACAGTTTACGGGAAAGATGGTAGCACGCGTTAA
Source organism: Bacteroidales bacterium (assembly GCA_041668045.1). GTDB lineage: Bacteria > Bacteroidota > Bacteroidia > Bacteroidales > UBA932 > JBAYDV01. Next base: position 21,138 of record JBAYDV010000024.1, read on the forward strand.
TCTTTATGAAAATCACATTAATCTATTTAACACTCAATTTATAGGACCTATATCTAATATAGGAAAAACATTCTATAATTATTATCTAATAGATAGCTTAAATATTGCCGGCCGAAAAACATATAAAATTCGTTTTCATCCTAAATCTTTAACTTTTCCAGTATTTGATGGAGAAATAAATATTGATGCTAAAAGTTATGCTTTAGAATCTGCTCATTTAAAAATGATGAATGGTATAAATGTTAATTGGGTAAGAGATTTAGTTCTTGATGCTAGTTATACATGCTTAAATGATTCTACTTGGTTTTACAAAAATGAGAATTTATATGTAGATTTTTCAGTTTCAACTATTGATACAGTCAGAGTTTTAAGTTTTATATGTAAACGTCAAGTAGATTATTCTAATCCTGACTTTAATACTCAAATACCAAGAGAGGTCGAGAAAATAAGGAATAAAATTTCTTATAAAATGGATGTATTGGACAAGAGTGAAGATTATTGGCAGAAAAATAGGCCTTACCCATTAAGTCAAAAAGAACAAGATATTTATCAAATGGTAGATACTGTTAAGAACATGCCTATATCTCAGAATATTTATACTGTCATGAATGCCATATTTGGAGGATATTATGAAGCTAAATATATAGGTTTTGGTCCTTATAATAGACTGTATAGCTTCAATAAATTAGAAGGAACCAGAATCCAATTTGGTATTCAGACCACTAAAAACTTTCATAAGAAAATGATGATTACAGCTTATGGAGCCTATGGTTTTAAAGATGATGCATTGAAATATATGGGTAAAGTAGAATATAATTTTAAAAGATTACCATTTACTAAATTAACAGCTAAATATAAAAAAGATGTCACTCAGTTAGGAGCTGGAGATCCTGATGATTCATCGATAGGAGATTTTTTTCATTCATTAATTTCTAACCATTCTAGTGATAAACTTAGTATTATAGAAGATAGTCAGATTAAATTCGAGAGAGAAATCGCGAATGGTGTTTTAATAACAAGTAAGATCCAAAATATGAATGTCTTCTCTTCTGAATATGTCCCTTTAATTACACCTTCTGGAGAAATGAAAGGATCTATCAATGCATTAACTTTTTCTTTAGGAGCTCGTATAGCTTTTAATGAGACTGTAACAAGATCTAGATATAATTATTATCCTATTTATACGAAATATCCTATTATAAATATTACCACCACTTATGGTAAAACCGGCATTCCTGATTATTCTAAAACTTTTTATAAAATAAATACTTCTGTTAAATATAATGTTAAAATACCTATTCTAGGAACTTCTGATTTCTTGTTTAAAGCCGGAAAAATATTTGGGAAAGTACCATATCCCTTCTTACAACTGCATGAAGGAAATGGCACATTCGTTTCTGATCCATATTCTTTCGCATGTATGGATTTTTATGAATTCGCATCTGACGAATGGATCACATTATTTTACGAACATAATTTTAAAGGACTATTTTTAAGTAAAATTCCTATTATTAAGTCTTTTAATTGGAGAGAATCTATTATGTTTAGAAGTGCTTATGGAACTTTATCACATAAGAATGATGGAAGACTTCTTTCATCATCCTCAGCTATACTTGGCTTCCCTAAAGGAATGAGTGAATTAAATAAACCTTATATCGAATTAGGTGTAGGTATAAATAATATCTTACGAGTGTTTAGAGTTGACTGTTTCTGGAGGCTTAATCATCTGGATAGAACTAATTTTCCAAACAGAAGAGCCTTCACGGTAGATGTCGGAACAGAATTAAAATTCTAATCTTTTAAATCTGTTATTATAGATAAACACATACGTGTACTATGATAACATGATTTCCAGAAGCCGGCTTTATCATCTTTTAAATTAACATTCCCATCTTCAAGCGTTCCCCAATGCCATCCTCCATTTTTTTTGTCTATAATGTGATTTTTAATAAAAGTCCAACCTTTGTAAGCTATTTCTAATGATTCTTCATCTCCAGAATTTAAATAATAGTAATAGTAACCTACGACAGAATCAGCTTGAACCCACCAGTGTTTCTCTCTATCTACTCTTTTCTGATTTCTATTTCTTTCATAAATCATACTACATTCTGTCTTATCCTCATTATATTCTAAGCCTAAAGAAGCAGATTCTTTTAATGAATGTAGCAAAAATTTCATAGTATTATATAAAGTCTGATCTCCTATAGCCTTAGTAGCCTCTTGTAATAGCCAAGAGGCTCCAATATCATGTCCATAAGAAATAGAAGGACTTTTAGCATTCCACTTTTCATCAAAATAGAGATTTAAATGCATAGTCACTTTATTCAATATTTTCCCAAAGAAAATCTGTATTATGCTTCTCAGCTGTTTTTTTAAATTCTCATCTGGCCAAATCTTATAAAGCTGAGTATATGCCTCTAATATATGAATATGAGTATTCATAGTCTTTACTTCATTTTCATCTCTAGGGCTTAGTCTCATATCATCAATATGCCCCCAATCACGACTCATAGCTTCAATATATCCTTTATATTTAGGATCATAACTATACTTTTCTAAATCATAATAAAGGGATTTAGCTGTTTTCAATGATTCTTCGTCTTTACTTGCTTGATAATAGGCAGATAAAGCTGATATCATGAAAGCTATAGCATAAACTTGTTTTTTAGTATTTTTAGGATTTCCTAAATAATCTAGAGTCCAATATACTCCTCCATATTCTTTATCAATAAAATGTTTTAAAATATA
>JBAYDV010000025.1:0-23596 GCA_041668045.1 Bacteroidales bacterium
ATATCCTTTTTTATGTAAACGAATGGCTTCATCGAAATACATAATCTGTTTTGGTGTATTTAACTCCATAATTATTTATTTAATTTTTGGAGTCAACGTTTTTCAGGGAAAGACACCACCAGCATAGCTGGCGGTCCCCCACGTCCGCGTGGACCGAGACTTTTCTTTTGCTCTCCCTATCTGTACTATGTAATTAAAGTATTAATAAGCAGGCTTAAGTCTGCTTATAGTCATTTTACATTCTTTCTGTATACTTGGATTATCATCAATAGTAATAATATTTTTACAAGCATCTATTATTTCTTGATGCCTAAAAGACATATCAAACCAACCTAAAGCCTCAATCATAGCCATTCTAAGATCAAAATCTTGAGATTTATCAGTAGCAAACCTTATTAAATCAGGCACAGCATAATGACAATGATAATTTCTAAATGCTCTAATATTCATAATTCTATACTTTGATTTAGCCCCCTTATCGAAAATAAGTTTTATATCCTCAGCAGTACTTCTTTTATACCTCTTTATATTCGAAAGATAAAGACTATAACTACTATAATCAGGAGCTAAATTATTATTAGCAAACACATCCTCCAAAACAGGCAATATCTTTTCAGATGGAAACACTTTTATAACGCTCTTTGAATAATAACTAAACCTATTAGATAAAATTTCCCTATTAATAGCTTTAACTAAATAAGGAATAAATCCCTCATCCCCACACCTAGATATATACTCAATACCAAATCTTCTAATAAGTTCATAATTATCCTCAAGAGCCAAAGGAAGAACCTCACGCAACCCTTCACCATTAATTTTAGCTAATAAATTAAGACACTCCATTCTTACAGCGAAAAAATTAGAAACCTTAAAAGTATTAACCAATAAATCCTCAATACCCTCATAATAATTATTAAACAACATCCTAAGAGAAATAGAAAGAACATCCGCACTTCCCTCGACACACTTGTTAGAAGAAAGATTCCTTAACCAATATTTATTAATTGCCTTTTTATTTGAACCACTAATAAAATTATCATTAATCTTTTCAGCCAAATTATCTCCATACTCATTAGCAAATCTATAAGTAGGATCCCCAATCAAATGAGTTTCAAGATAATTAACATTCTTAGCCCATACACCAACACGTACACCATGAGCAAGTAACCCAATTAACTCATCAGGCCACTTATCCTGAAGACTATTCACAGTATTTCCCAAAGTAACGACAGTATTCCCCTCATTAAAAATATAAGAACCAGCTATATAATGATCCATATAAAAAGACCCATTATAACAAGCATCAAACATCACGAATTTAGGATATGTCCTAATCTGATCAATATCACTAGAATAAATATCCAAAGAAGCATCATATAAAGAATCAGACACTTTAGTCGAATCCGACAAATCAAACCATGAACGATTTATATCATATTTCTTCATAAAATAATCTATTCTCTCTAACGAATCTTTCTTATCAACCACCTTACTCCTAAGATAACGTTTAATATTCTCTATAGAACCATCTACATCGCTAATATCTTCATAACCATTAATATACTGCGTATCATCAGCCCCATGATGATGAAACAGGGCAATGTCCATAGTCGTATCCTGTATCTGTTGAAGGATATATGGTTTCATTGGAAATTTAGTATTAAAATTAGAAAAACGCACTCTATTTCCATTCGTAAATAGAGAAGGCAATTGTTCCCTTAAAGCCCATTGTTCACCTTCCCAAGAATCCAACGATTCTGAATTATAGCCATGCCCACAAAAGACAAACATATTATTAATACTACTTGACTCCTTATGTAAGCGAACAACCTTAGTTAAATATCTAGCCAACAATACATTTTTATCTACACCTTTAATTACTATAGGTTTGATACGAGCAGAATAAATATTACTATGTATCTGTTGCTCAGAGCTCGGATCTAAAGAAAAATAAAAATACAATGGATTATCCTCATCTTGTTTTATAAAATTAAATTTAAGACTAAAATCATCATAATATCTATCAGAAGGGATAGAAGAAATTTTCCAATCAGCAGTCTGTTTCATTTTAAAAGCAGAACTTAAATGCTGAGCATCCCTAAGCATAGGAATAGGAATATCTCCAATAAGAACTATCCCCTCAAGAGGCATTTTTATATTTGAATATTTCAATATCTTACTACGAATCTCCATTGGGGAACTATCTTCAACTACGAAAATATAAGTGCCAAGCCCCTCACTCTCAAGCACATTTTTATAAGCAATTACCTCATCTTTAGTGAAATTATAACTATCATTATCGATAAAAATACCGAAAGACGTCTTAGAGTTTATCGTAGGTTTAATTTCTTTTATCTTAGCATTAGCTAACGTAGAAAGAAATATAAATAGTACAATTAATATTTTCTTCATTTTAATTATTTAGCAGTGTTAATTCTATTAATAGATTGAATCAGTTTTTTTAGTTCTTTATGCATATATTTATTAAAAAATAAGACCAATAGTTAAATTTAAAAAAGTCCTATTATCAAATAAATCAAGGTCATCATTAGCCTTATAATAATCGGCAGTAAGTTTAGTAAACAAAGAAGAAGCACCCTGTACCAGAGAATTGAAATTAAATGTAACATCTGCTCCTAATCTGAAGTTATCAGATGAAAGATAATCGTAATCCCTTAAAGTAAAATCTGTATAAGCCTGTGAATCAGCATGAACACCAGTATAAGATAAACCTTTATCTTGATTAAATTTATATCCTGTATGGAATCCCACATTTAAAGAATTTGATTCTAATTTGAAATTTTTATTCAATCCTAAATTAATATAAAGATTAGTAACATCTTCAGTACTCTTAGGTATATAATAAATATAAGAATAATCTTGTAAATTAACATCTAAATGAGCTTTCCAATTATATGCTAAACCATTATCATTACTTTTAAAATAATCTAATTGAAGTTTCGTATTTTTAGTGTCAAAATTAGACCTAATATTTTTAGCTATAACATCCCAAGAAGCATTTTCGAAGTCATTATTATATATTTGAATATACTCTATACCATCAAGACTTCTATCACTATAACTTAATTCTGCTAAAAGTAAATTAGATGCATTAAAATTATATTTTACATTCAACTTTATATCATAAGTAATATCTTTAGTAGTCCCAACAAACTTAGGCACAGAATAACTATTAGTAACATCTTCTACTTTATATAAATAATTTCCAGAAAGTAAAACCTGGCCTTTTCCCAATTTATAACCATACTGAAGGCCACCACCCATAGCATTAGCATTATAATTTCTAAGACCAGACAGCCCGTTACCGCCAATTTCTCCTTTTTGAAAATATCCTGGAGCGACAAATTCCCATACTGTTTGGTTGAATAGATTAATAGAATTAGAAGCTGTCCCGTCTTCTCTACGAGAATTGTAATTAAAATCTAAGCCAATAGAATGCTTTCCTGTAAAATATACAATAGAAGGTATAACCTGAATTTTAGAAAGTAAAACTTCTGGACGAGGATCTATCTGTTTAGCTCCTATACTATTTATATAATTAGCAGATATCCCCAATATAAAATGGTCAAACATGATAGGAGAGGCTAATTTCATACTTAAATTATAATTCTGATTTATCCAATTACTTTTATTATCATCAGCTATAAAAAAAGGAGTACCCCTTAAAGGATCAATTAAAGATGCATTATACTCAGCATCTCTTTTTTTAGTACGAGAATAATTAAAACTGCCCCAAGCAAAAGCATTCTTTAACGATTTAACATTCCCACCACCATCGGTATAAAATCCATATCCTGTATTCTTTTTACCTTCCTGAGCGAATTTATAATCGCCATTGGTATAATTATAAAAGGCTTCTAATTGGCTATAATATTCTATGTTATCAAGTTGAAGACCAGCAGCATTATTGGTATTATAAAACCATTGATTACTCATTTTTAACTTTTCTATATATGTTTTTGTCTTTTGAGCATAGCTAAATTGTATAGAAAGAGAAAGTAACACCGTGCAGCTCAACAACATTTTTATATTCTTTATCATATCTAAATTCTTTTTTTTCATGATTTATTAATAATTATTCGTTAGATGGACTCCAAGAAGGAACTTTCTCTCCATTTCTTCTTATCATAGGAATGTCTTCTATAACGAAGTCATTAGTAGAGTTATTAGTATCTTGATAGATTGGTGTACCATCATCACGATGATCTATAACTTTTCTTGCTACACTTTTATTTATATAAGCTGCTCCAACAGAAGTAGCTCCAGCATCTATAAATCCAGGAATACGTTTCATATCTAAACTTGACATATTTGGGATTAATTCCACAGCATCTATTATTTTGTCTGGAGTTAAACGAGCAAAACCATAAGTTTTACCTATAGGAGTAATAACATTAACGCCATCTTGCCAATAATCCGTATCATTAATATCTAATGCTTCACCTGGTTGATAAAGTGCGAAAGCTGAACCCTTTACGGCAGTTAACCATTGAATTCTATTTACACGCCCAGCCCAAAAAACATATGGTAAATCAGGAACTTCGGCATTAACACGAGATGCATTACCTGACCAGCATTCCCATTCTGCCATAGAATTATCTATTCCACCATAAGTACCTTTAAAAGATTTAATTTTGGTATGATCAGCAGCTTCTTGCACTATAATTATAGATTCTCCAGGTTCTAAAGGATAATCAGTTCCATTTCCTGGAATTTGCCACATGGTAGCAGCATAAGTATAATTATCTTTCCCTTCACTTTCTGGCCATTCAGGTAAGTGAGCAGTAGCATTCTGAGGATATAGCTGAGCTAGACAAAGATGATCTAGATAATATGTCTCATCACCATTATTATAAATTTGATATGTTTGATCTCTAAAATAATAACCAGGAGCTCCACAATAATATATTTCTGAGAAACATAAAGGTCCTACTTTAGAAGGCCTGATATTCATAGAAAGATCTGAATTCGTCTCGGCTTCAGACTTAGTGATAGGCTCAGTAAATGCTATACTTTGAGCGAGCCCATTTAGATAATATTTTCCAAGTTCGTTATCTACTGTTCCTGCTACAGAAACATTATATACACCAGGGATTATTTGAACACTTACTATTCCATTTGCGTCAGCTGTGCCTGTTTCTTCAGTTCCTTCAGAAAAATTTATGAACTTAACATTAAGTCCTGCAACAGAGAAATTATCATCCACAGGTGCATCTCCTTCAAGAGGCACAAAACCTGTAACTGAATTTATCTTATAAGATACTTCTATTTTCTGCACTTTCGTAGCATCTGAGGCATCCTGCATCATGTCAACACATGAACTCAAAGATAGAATAGCTGCTATAATTATTAGAATATTTAATTTATATATTTTCATTTTCTTAAAGATTAAATTTATTTAATAGTGGCAGTTAATGATAAACCGAAGAAGAATTTATTACTATTCCTTCTAGTATAACTTCCAGGATAAACTTTACTCTCCCATAAAGGAGTACTTCTAAACATATTATTAGCGAAAAAAGAAACTCTTAAGAAATCTTTAATCTCTTTAGTAATATTTACATTCATACATAATACAGGAGACATATAATCATCTATTTTATATCTCAAAGGGTTGATATATGGTCTGTTATCAAGACTTGTATATTCAGGTTCTTCTATTAGACTGGGATCAAAATTATACATATTTCCATCAGTTCTAGAAATATAAGCCACAGGAATACTATCATTTCCATAAGTACTCCAAGAACGTTCTCTCCAAATTACATTAGCAGTAACAGTTACTACAAATCCTATTTGCGGGATATTATGTGTAACTATAAGATTAGTAGTAATATTATCATAATGACTTTTCACATTACCTTTCTCATAAACACCCATATCAGGATAATCTGCATAATCAGTAGCTTTATTATGATTTCCAAACGAATAATTATTATTCCAGCTCTTAAACCTTTTCCAAGATCCATTTAAAACGAAAGAAGTTCGTATAGAATTAATACGGCCGAAGTCAATATTAAAATCAACACCCTTCTGCTCATAAGAGTAATTATTAGTAGGAGTAGTATATGACACCAAATATTTATTACTTTTATCTATGGCAATGGTAGGTATTTGTGTAGTATCACTTGGATATGGCGTTACTGCTTTATATTGCACGAGATCAACAGATTTATATGTATCTACAGTTTTACCTATAGTATATCCATTATCACTCTTTTCTTTATATGCTGTAATAGTCCCTTTTACCTGCCCAATAGTAAAATCTAAACCAATCTCATGCTTCTTAGCTACTGCGAATTTTAAATCTTTATTTTCTGTATTGAAAACCCTAGTCGTAGCTATTTGAAACTGTTGAGATGTAGGAACTTTACTCTCGTTAGAATTATCGAAATTCAACAAATCAAAATATGCATTATCTGGATACAGAAGACCAAGAGAAGGAGTTTTAGCTGTCTGTCCATAACCAGCTCTAATTCTTAAAACATCAGGAATAATTTCATAAGAAGCATTTATTCTTGGAGTTATTATATCATCCATATCGATTACTTTATCATAACGAAGACCTGCCACTATATTAAGGTCTCTTTTTAAAATACTAGCACTAAAAGACTCTTCAGCGAAAGCACTAATATTATTAATAAAAGGTATATCATCATAACTTCTTTCTCTTTGAGTAGCGAAATCATAACTTAAAGATTTATATGGTGGATTATCTATATCAAACTCTTTTCCTTTTCCAATATTGCCAGAATTCTTGTAATCTGCACCTATAGTTATATGATGACGTGTTTTCCCAATATTTCCAGAAAAGTTAGATAGTAATTGTACATAAGTATTTAATTCTTGACCATAAACATGATAATTATATAGGTAAGAATTAGGAACATTCCAAGCTTTATAACCTTCTTCTCCTTCAGGAACATTTGTAGCTAAAGTGCCATCAGAGAGATAAACAAGATTTCCTGCTACACTTGAAAGAACAGCATTATCTGTTTCAGACATTGAGTAAGTCCATTCAGCATTTGTCGCTATATTTTCTCTATAGCTCTTTTTATCAGTTATGCTAAAAGAAGCAGTGTATTGAAGATTTTTGAACCAGCCTTTATTAACATTATAAGTTCCTTTTGTATTTAATCTTAGACCTAAATTCCTTCTATTATATGTTTCAACATCATTTTCATCATCAGGATTTGGTTTACCATTATTCTTAGACCAGATTAGATTTAATGCTGAATTAGTACTCAAATTACCAAAAGTATTTCCATAACTAACCCTTCCATTAACTTTCTGATAAGTATCATAACTTTCAGTAGGATCCATTTCTGAATAAGTATAATCAAATCCATAATTAAGAACACCTTTCTTTTCTCCTAAAGAAATACCTTGAGAAGTAGACAATGCATAAATATTAGGGTTAGTTTTAAACTTTATATGTAGAGGAGACTTGCCATAAGTTGAATTTACTATAACCGTTCCTGAGGTAATATCTCCATATTTTACTGATGGAATACCATTAATAACTTCAACAGATTCAATATTAGTGGTAGAGATATCTCTAAAATCAATTCCTGAAGTAGGAGTTGTATTATAAGAAGTAGCATTCCTTTCTCCAGTAGCAGATGTTAAGACCTGCATATTTGCATTATTAGAAATAGGGGCTCCATCTACAATCACAGATGTTCCAAAAGATTGACCTCCTCTAATAGCATATGTTTTTACCGTGGACATACTAAGGTCTGATTTAGAAGCAGTTTCAGCTCCTGGTAGTAGAAACATTATATCAGACAGAGATAAAGCCTGAATGTGATCCATAGCTGTTTTAGAAATAGTGGTAGAAGTCGAGGCTCTAGATTTTTCAGATTGAGCTGTTACTACAACTTCATCTAATTTATAAGTGGCTTCATTTAAAGTAAAATTTATTTTTGTGTCTTGTTCTTTTACTTCAATAGTTTTGCTTATGCTTTCATATCCAAGTGTAGTAACTTTTACTTCATATTGTCCTGGATTTAAACCTTTGATTTGGTAAAAACCTTTAGTGTTAGAAGTCGTAGAAACGCCCATGTCAGAAATACTAATTACGGCATATCCTAGAGGATATTCAACCTTGTTTCCTGAACCAAAAATGGTTCCACTTAGAGAAACTTTTTGCTGAGCGAGAATATCCGTCGAAAAGATAAATATTAGAACAGCACATAAAATAAAAAATTTGTATTTGTCCTTCATTCTTAAGTTATTTAATTAATGATTAAATTCTGATCATAGAGGATTAAGTAATAGAAAGTTTTGGGAAAAGATTGTTTATAAAAAATAGAAACAATACCATAAACAAAAATATCACATAATACTCTTAAAATCAACAATATTAAAAACACTTTCAGTTTTATATATATTTACTATTTTTTATTTCAGAATTAAATAAATAAAGATAAAAGTGTAATAATTATTAGGGTACAAAGGTATCTTAGTTATAATACTTAAGCAATAAGTATAATTGTCTAAAATATATAAGAAATGCAGCCAATTTTAGTTAGAAATAATTATTTTAGCATTCTTTTGATGATATCAGTCATATCATCTACCTTAAGAGGTATGTAATTAGAATAATTAGGATGAAGAACAATTAAATGCATAGAAGCTATTTTAATACCATAATTTTTCTCTAAAATATATTTGTAGATATTCTGCTGAAGACAATAATGCCAATAACTAGTGTCTTGTATATCTTCAAGACCATTTATTCCACATTTATTATTATAGCCATGCAGATAAGGCCTCCCAGTAAAAGAATTGATTAATTTTTCACTTCTTTTCCAATCATAAATATCGAATTTATCTCCATTCCTGCAAATAAGATCTACACTGCCTGCTATTTTATTTTCCAAATCACTAATTCTCCATTCGGTTCTAAAAGGAATTAATTTATAGTCATTTAAAAAATTATGAAACAAGCTCATTTCTTTTTTAATACTAATACTATCTTTAAACTGATGAAACTGCCCATCATAAGAAAAATCAAAACTCTCAAGACTTTCTTTATTGTTTAAATAATTTTCTATTTGAGCATGCATAAAAGTACCAGTATCACGTGCTATTGCTCCTTTTAAATCCCATTCTTCTAACAGCTGAGCTTGAGAGATTCCTTCTTTCATAGCTTTAAAATTAGAAATCCTCATATAGTCAAAAGGTTCGAAATAAGAACTAATAACGCGGCTTACAGAAGTTAATCTAATTTTACCATCATATACATAGATATGTTCATTGGCTTCAAAATTAATTAATTTATCTTGTTCGAAAGATAAATTAGAGCCATCCAAATTATTAGCTTCATATTCATCAGGCAGATGTAAACGGTCTATTTGATTATAAATCTTTTTCTCTAGATCATTATGATGTAATTTAGAAAAAAGATATTTATGATTAGAAAATATTGTTTTATTATTTTGGCTTGCTAGAATTTTGGCTTCTATCTCAGTCCATCTTTTCTGAGGTGTGGGCATTAACATATCTTCCCGATATAAAAATATATCAAAACATGGTTGGTACAGACTTATAGCCTTTTTTAAAAGATTAATACATGCAGAAGTTTCTGAGAGAATCTGTTTTTCTGTGAATCGAATAACTATCCAACCAAGATTATTCATCACCATGTCTCGAAAATTATCGCCGCCATTAATATAATGCTTAGGCGTGAGTTTAGAATCATATGGACGATCTATCTCTATATCAATGTAGAATACATTTTCATTTATCAGGGCAATGTTAGGGTGGTAAGGTGTAGCATAGTCTTCAGGAACTATTAAAGTATCGGTTAAGATTCTGAGCCCATTTATGGGATGCTTATTTAATTCATTTATAAATATATTGTCTATAAATGAGGGTTTTATACTTTTTTCTCTTCTAAATGGAAAAACGATATTATCCTTTTTATTTGGCAGTTTAACTAAGGGATAATAATTATTTTTACTCATTTTTATTATTTAGAATGATTTTTTGTATTCTTTAGAACGTGCAAAGGTATAAAAAACTATTCAAGTTAAAACTTAACAGTTATATTTTTTAGTACTTTTGCCATAATATAAATCAATATTATTGTGAAAAAAGTATTTTGTTTCTTAGTAAGTGGGATAGTAGTATTTAGTGGAATATTAAATTCTTGTAAAGAATATAACAATTCTTTATTCCCTCAGCCTACCCCGAAAGAGATTGTCTCATATTTAGCCTCTGATTCTCTACAAGGCCGTTTTCCAGGCACAGCTGGAAATAATGCTGCTGCAGATTACATTGCCATGAATTTTAAAAATGCTGGTTTGGAGCCTATCGCTCAGATACAAGCTCTACCTAATTCTACAGCGAAAACACAAGCCTCGGATATAGCATCTTCATATTTGCTACCATTTACGGCTAGAACGAGTAAAGGTATTTTTAGGACTCAGAATGTAGCAGGTTTCGTGAAAGGAACAGATTCTACAATGTGCCATGAAGTAGTAATTATTGGCGCTCATTATGATCATTTAGGTTTAGGGGGGCCTGAATCTCCTTCACGTGAGAAAGATACTATAGCTGTACATAATGGAGCAGATGATAATGCATCTGGATGTGCTTCTGTCATAACATTGGCTTATGAATTCGCTAAACATCCTACGAAAAGGTCTTTACTTTTTATAGATTTTAGTGCAGAAGAGATGGGGCTTATAGGTTCTAAAGCTTTTACCAGAGATATGGATTTTTATAATTTCGGAATGGATTCTGTTTCTTATATGGCAATGGTGAATGCTGATATGATAGGACATCTAAAGAAGGGACATTTTTCAATCGATGGTACTGGAACTTCTCCTCTTTCACCTAAAATAGTATCTGATTTATCTGACGAACTTCATATAAGTCAAGGTAAAAGTGGTTATGGAGCATCAGATCATACTTCATTTTATTTAAAACATATACCTGTATTTTTCGTACATACACCTGCTACTGTGGATTATCATACACCTGCAGATGATGCTGATAAATTAAATTATAATGGTATGGATTCTGTAATTTTCGTGATGCAGAAATTAGTTAAAAAGCTTGGAAATATGACAGATAGTCTGCCATTTACTAATAGTGAAATAGAAGCAGAGGGTGCTAGTCATCATGGTACTAAAATGAAAGTGAAGCTTGGACTAATGCCAGATGTTACTGGCTCTTGTGAGTACGGAATGAGTGCAGATATAGTGGTAAAAGGTAAAGCTGCATATAAAGGAGGAATGAGAAGTGGCGATATTATATTATCAATTAATGACCGACCTGTAAAAAATGTTTACGTTTATATGGATATTCTAAGTCATATTAATCCGGGACAAGTTATTCAAGTCAAGATAAAACGTAAGGATAAAGAAATGATTTTTTCTATTTTACCTACAGCTGTTAAAAAAGGTGAAGGAGTTATGAAACATAATAATTAAAATGTATATGAAAAGGAATACTTTTTTTTGGATATTAGCTACGCTTTTAACCTTGTCGGCCAGTGTATATCAACGCAAGACAGGTCCTTCTTATCCTATGAAATTATCATATGTGCTTAATGATACTATAGTAGTTTCTAAATTGCCTAGAAGTGGAGATACTGTAGATAAAGAGATTGATTTAACTTCATCTGAATATTCTAGTGCTGTTTTACATTATAGGGTTTATCCTTCAAATGATAATTATACTAATATAAATTTCGTGAAAGGAAAGGCCTATCTTCCAGTACAGCCACCAGCTGGTAAATTAGAGTATTATGTGTCTATAGATGGGCGTGATTATTATAAAGATAATCCTTTAGTTATTCGCTTTAAAGGAGATATAGCTGCTGGAGTCTTGATTCCACATATTATATTCCTTTTCGCTTCTATGTTATTCGGAGCGATGACTTTATTATATGCTTTATTTGATGACAGAAAATACATTAAATATACTTATTTAACTATTGGAGCACTAATTATTGGAGGGCTTATCTTCGGTCCAATCGTTCAGTATCAAGCTTTTGGAGACGCTTGGACAGGTTTCCCAAAAGGAATGGATTTAACGGATAATAAGACTTTAATAGCGTTTTTATTCTTAGTATTAGCTGTTATAGTTCAAAAGTATGTTAGATTTAAAGATTCATTAAAAACGAAAAAATTAAGTAGGGTAGTGACTATATTAGCGATATTAGTCTTATTTGTAATCTTTTCTATTCCTCATAGTCTTCATGGCTCACAGTTGAATCCAGATACAGGAAAAATAGAAACTGAACGTTAATTTTGTGAAATAATAGGATGATAAAATATGAAACGAGCTCCATTGGTGTAAGAAGTATCTAATTCTAGTTCTCCTTGGAACAGGTCGCATATTGATTTGCAAATATTAAGACCTAAGCCAGTACCTTGTATATTGGAATTTAACTTAGTGAAGCGTTCGAAGATTTTATCTTTATATTCAGCTGGAATCCCTTTTCCTGTATCTGTTACGGCGATAGCTATAAATTCTTTTTCATTTTTAATAACTTTTTCGCAACTTAAAATAATAGATCCTTTGTAAGTGTATTTAATAGAATTACCAATAAAATTACTTATTATTTGTTTTAGTCTGTCGGTATCTGTGTATAAAAGATAATCTTTATCTAATTTATAGTCTAGTTTTAATTCTACATTATATGATACTCTGTTTTCCATGCTTAATATAAGATTATCACAAATTTTGAATAAATTTTGATTAGAATATGTCATCGAATATTTACCTGTTTCAAGATTCGCTAGATCTAAAATATCATTAACAAGTTGTAGTAGCCATGAGCAGTTAGACTGTATTATTTCACTGAAATGTTTTCTCTCTGCGAAGCTTGTTTCTTCATCACTGGCCAAAAGCCTAGCAAAACCTACTATAGAATTTAAAGGAGTTCTAACTTCATGACTCATATTATGCATAAACATTGATTGAGTCTGACTTGCTTTTTCAGCTAAAAGACGGGCAGCTTTCAGTTCTTTTTCTTTAGCTTTCATAGCTTGAACATGGTTATTTTGAAGAATAGTATATAAAAGCAGTCCTATAAAAAGAAGTATGGTTACTACAATAACTAAAACTAGTATGCGGGAGTTATTCTTATGTTTTTCAAGAAGAGCTTCTGTATTTTCAGCTTTTAATCTTTCATTTTTAGTTTTCAGTTGTTCTATCTCACTTAGTAATGCGTACTGTCTTGTTATTCTAGAGTTTTTTTTGTTTTCTTCTTTTATGAATATCTCATAATCTCTAATTAAATTATAAGCATATTTATTTTTATTACTAATATGTTTTATAGCATCTATTTGGATATTAACTAAGTCAGAATTACTTATTTCCGGATCTTCTGATGATATCAATTTTTCTGAAATATCAATACTCTTCTGATAGTTTTTCAATGTCATTTGATAGTACAGAGAATATAATATGATTTTTGAACTATTATGTTTCTGTAAAAAATCAAATGCTCTTTTGGCATTCGCAGGTGTATTATATTTATAACAACTTAAAGATTTTTCTGCCATATATGTTTCAAGAGCATCTGAATTATAATAAGGTCTTCCTTTTTGTTTCATCTCTTGATTCCTTATTTCAAGAAAATCAATGACCTTATTAGAATTAAAGGCAGTCTCTTTGGCATCATCACAGTGATAAGAATTGAATGCCATGGCTATATAATAATTGATAAGTAATGATTTATTTTCACTAGGCATAGCTTTTACTACACGCTTAAAATCAATCAAGTATTTATAATATATAGATTCATGATTAATAGTTCTTATCATATTACAGATTAAACTATAATGGCAATATAAATCGTACAAATCAGCATTTTTAAGATCATATAGGCTATCTGTTTCATTTAATATCTTTTTCCCAAGATTATTTAATTCTATTTTATTAATAATTCTAGTTTTGTATCTAAGTATTTGTACTTTATATTGTGCTAAAAGTTCAGATTTACTAGGAGAGTCAGAAAGTTCTGTTGATAGTTTATAATAATTTTTTAATGAATCAATGTATGGAGTATTAATTAAGTCTCGCAGAGCCTGAATTTGGGTCTTTTCATCATCTTTAGATTTAGCTAAGTTATAAGACTGTCTAAAATATTTAGCTTTATCTACAAACGAAGAAGATAAATCTCCAAGATTATTTAAAGTACATATTCTTTCTCTGTACGAAATGTTAGATTCTAATTTTCCTTTATAATAATTAATAATATGGTCGGTATCAATATTTTTAGCATGATAATTTGTACCCAATACATTTATTGAAAAATGTAGCAGATATATAGATATAATAAGGCATGATAAGCTCTTGTAATTCACTCTTAATTTATTTATGAACAATTATTATATAGGAATCGTAATTAGAAAGGCTATTATATATAATATGTAGTATTTAAAATATTAGTAATAGGACAAAAATAATAAAAATTAGCAATGAATACTACTTTATAAAAAAAAAGAGACTGTACTGGTACAGTCTCTAGCTTTGGTTAGTAAAAAGTTCGGAATCAACTCCGATTACGTTTAATAGTTGTTTTCTTGTGGCCTCTGAGGTCTTTCATTAGCTACAGCTACGTTAATGGTTCTTCCCATATGTTCAGTTCCATTTAAAGCTTCAATAGCAGCTTTACCTTCATCTTCATTAGTCATCTCTACGAAACCATATCCTTTTGATCTGTGGGTATCGCGATTTAAAATAATTCTGGCAGCAGTAACTTCTCCAAAGGTTGAGAAAAGTTCTACTAAGTCTTCCTTACGAGCCTTAAAGTTCAGGCTAGATATAAAAATGTTCATAATAGTTTTTTAGGGGAAACAAGGTATTAAACCTTGATTCACATTTATTTATACAAATATATATATTCTTTTTATAAAAGCAAATTAATATTCTAGTTTAATTTAATCTAAATATATAAGTAATTGTTCCTGTTTGAAGGATATCAGCTTCTGTATCTACATTAAAATGTGCCTTTAATGCAGCTTTTCTAGCAGCTTCCCATAATCTGGCATCTTGGACTGTCGTACCAGGTAATCCAGCTAGAGCTCTTGTGACTTTTCCATCTCTATTAACTGTGATTTTTACTACTACTTTTCCTTCTTTTTGAACATCATATATAGGAAGAGGTAAAGAACCCATGATGCTTCTTCCCTTTAATTTAGCCGTTGGAGCACCTTTCGGAGAACCAATGATAGTATTTCCTTTAGGGTGACCTGAAGTTAAAGCATTTGTGACTTTTTCTGCTGTTTGAGCAGCTAAAGTATCTTGATTAGTCTTGTTATTCGCAGTATTAAAAAGTGCTCGTCTATCTATGGTATCTTTTCTTTTGACTTCAGGTTTCTCTATGTCTCCATTATCCCCTATAGTGGCTTCTTCTCCTAGATTTTCTTTTTCTCCTTTTTCTTGAGCTTCAGATTTTTGAACTAATTTTATATCTTCATTTGGCTGAGCATTTTCAGCTTTTGGTTGATTAGCCGGTTTTGCTATAATTGGTTTTATTTCAGGAGGTTCGGAAAAATCTATTAATATAGATTCTTCTTTTTCAGGAGTATCAAGTGAATTACTGCCCATACTTATGAAAAAAGCTAAAATTACAATACATACATGCACAAGAATGCTTAAGCTGAGCCCTATAGTTCTCGCTTTCTTGTCAAAAGGTGAATTGTATTTTGAATCTTTCATTTTTACAGTAAAATGATTTGTAACTTGAAAAGTTATTCTGGAGATGTAGCTAAAATAACCTTATATTTATTATGTTTAGCTATATTCATTATATTTACAACATTCTCGATAGGAACGCTTTTATCTGCATAAATAGCGAAAGTAGGACTCTCGCGATCTTTTAACAAATCTTGTAGCCTTTCTTCTATTTGATTAAAAGGAATAGCTTTCTGTTCTCCATTAATATGATAGGAGTATGTATTATCAGGCAATGCTTGTATGGATATGCTAACAGTCGCTTTTTCAGAAATCTGATTGCTACTTTTAGGCAGGAGAAGCTTAAGAGCATTAGGATTTACTAATGTAGATGTCACAAGGAAAAAAATAAGCAGCAAGAACACAATGTCTGACATAGAAGACATTGAAAAACTTGCATCAATCTTAGTGTTTCTTTTAAAATTCATCTTATTTTTTGCTAGCTGGTTCATTAAGTAAATCCATAAATTCTATAGTGCTGCTTTCCATTTTAAACACTAAATTAGAAATTCTGGATGTAAGATAGTTATATCCGAAATATGCTATAATACCTACTATTAATCCACCAACAGTAGTAACCATAGCGATATAAATACCATGAGATAAGAGGCTAATGTCTATATTATTACCAGCTTGGGCCATATTGTAAAAAGCTTGAATCATTCCAAGTACGGTTCCTAAGAAACCTAACATAGGAGCACCTCCAGAGACCATCGCTAAAATAGGAAGGCCTTTTTCAAGTCTAGCGATTTCTACGTTACCCGTATTTTCAACCGCAGATTGAATATCAGATAATGGACGTCCTATACGCTCTATTCCTTTTTCAATAAGACGTGCAATAGGTGAATTATAATTTTTACACAAGGCGATAGCAGCTTTTATTTTTCCTTCATGAATATTATTATTAATATCATTCATGAAATTATCATCGATGTCAGATGCTTTACGTATAGCCCACCATCTATCTCCAAATATGTAAACAGCCACTATGGATAGTGCTAGTAACACTATCATTATAAACCCTCCTTTAGAGGCCATAGAAATTAAAGAAAGTTTTTCATGAGCGCCAGCTGCTTGTTGAACTAGAATATCAGAGCTAGCTTGTAGTAAATTGACTAACATTTGTTTATCTTTTTATTTATTATTCTATTTAAAATTGGATTCAAAGTTAAAAATTTTAGGATATTATTCGCAATAAAAGTATTAAGATTATTTACAAAGTTGGTAAGGATACGTAATTTTTGTTAAAAATAGAGCATATCCAGGTACTGATTGTCCAGCTAGACATCTATCTTTCGAATTAATAACATCTATAATCCATTCTGGATTTTTTCTACCCCTGCCTATTTCCAAAAGAGATCCAACTATAGCACGAACCATATTTCTTAAAAATCTATTAGCCCTCACAGTAAACACTATTTGATTATTATTTATGGCAATGCTGCTCTTTGGAGACCCTGGTGCTTCTTTATTAACGATATCCCAATGTGCTTCATAAAGAGTACAAATAGAATTCGTATTACCACCATTCACTTTTTCAAAACAGCTAAAATCTTTTCTGCCAATGAGAAATGAAGCAGCTTTATTCATAGCATCTATATCTAAATCAAATTTATATTGAAAAGATGAATTTTGTAGAAAAGGGTCTTTATGAAAGTGAATAAAGTATTGATAAGTTCTACTAGTAGCATCGAAACGTGCATGTGCATTTTCATGCATAGAGAAAACATCATTAATAACAATGTCATATGGTAGTATGGCATTCATTTTGTATAAAAATTTGTCGTGTTCTTTAAATATAAACTGACTATCACTATCGAAATGAGCAATATAATTTATAGCGTTCACACTAGCATCAGTTCTTCCTGCTCCTGTGATACTAATTTTTTCGCGTAAAAGCGTAGAGAGAGATTTTTCTATAGTCTCTTGCACACTTATCGCATTTTGTTGTATTTGCCAACCTCGATAATTAGCTCCGCAGAATGATAATGAAAGGAAGTATCGCATTTAAAGAAATATTAAAGAAAAATAATTAATTTTGTTGTTAAAGTAAAATGCAAAAATACATAATTAATATTAAATAAGATTTTGAATATAAATAATTTTAAAAATTAATAAATAAGAAATTGATATGGATACAGTTGATATTAAAGAATTGAATGAACGAATCCAGAGAGAAAGTGCTTTCGTTGATATTTTAGCCATGGAAATGGGTAAAGTAATAGTCGGACAGAAACATCTTGTGGAAAATCTATTAATCGGTCTGTTGGCTGATGGACATATTCTATTAGAAGGTTTACCTGGATTAGCTAAAACATTGGCTATTAACACACTCTCTAAGTGTATTGATGCTAAATTTAATAGAATTCAATTTACTCCTGATTTATTACCTGCGGATGTTTTAGGAACTTTAATATATAGCCAAAAGACTGAACAATTCCAAATTAAAAAGGGTCCAATCTTCGCTAATTTTATATTGGCAGATGAGATAAATCGTTCTCCTGCGAAAGTGCAATCTGCTCTTTTAGAGTCTATGCAGGAGCGTCAAGTTACTATTGGAGATGAGACTTTCCCATTGCCTAAACCTTTTTTAGTAATGGCTACACAGAATCCTATCGAACAAGAAGGAACGTATCCACTTCCTGAGGCACAGGTTGATCGTTTTATGTTAAAAGTTATAGTTACTTATCCTAAGAAGAAAGAAGAACAAAGTATTATACAAATGCATAACGGAGGTTCTTTCCCTCAGGCTACTCCAGTACTTAAACCAGAAGATATAGTAAGAGCTAGACAAGTAGTTAAAGAGGTTTATATGGATGAGAAAATAGAAAAATATATAATTGATATAGTTTTCGCTACAAGAAATCCAGAAGATTATGAGCTCGCTAATTTAAAAGACTTAATCTCTTTTGGAGGTTCACCTCGTGCATCTATTTCATTAGCTATAGCATCTAAAGCATATGCATTTATCAAGAGAAGAGGATATGTTATTCCTGAAGATGTACGTGCAGTCGCTCATGAAGTATTGCGTCATCGTATTGGCCTTACATATGAGGCTGAAGCTGAAAACATAAGCAGTGATGATATTATTGATCAAGTTTTAAATAAAGTCATTGTTCCTTAATCATGGATAACGATCTTTTAAAGAAAGTAAGGAAGATAGAAATAAAGACTAAAGCTTTATCTCATCAGATATTCGCTGGTGAATACCATTCAGCGTTTAAAGGAAGAGGTATGGCTTTTAGTGAGGTTCGTGAATATCAGTATGGTGACGATGTCAGAAACATGGACTGGAATGTAACTGCTAGAATGCGAGCACCTTTTATTAAAGTTTTTGAAGAAGAGAGAGAGTTAACAGTCGTTCTTCTAATCGATGTGAGCGGATCAAGATATTTCGGTACTACTTCCAAGATGAAGAAAGAATTGATGGCTGAAGTAGCAGCTGTACTTTCATTTTCTGCTTCAGTTAATAATGATAAAGTAGGAGCTTTGTTTTTTAGTTCTAAGATAGAAAAATTTATTCCTCCTAAAAAAGGTAGAAGTCACCTTTTAAGGATTATTAGAGAATTACTTGAATTTGAACCTGAAGAACAAGGTACTGATATTGGTGAAGCATTGCGTTATTTGACAAATGCGATTAAGAAAAAATGTAATGCTTTTGTATTATCTGATTTAGTCGATGTAGATGAAAATTTAAAGCCTAGATATGAGGATGCTCTTAAAATAGCAGTTAATAGACATGATATATCTGTAATAAATATATATGACCAGAGGGAGAGAGTCCTTCCAAATGTAGGCATGATAAAAGTGCATGATGCTGAGACTGGTAAAGAATTATGGGTGAATACTTCATCTGATGCTGTTCGTAAGAATTATGAACAATGGAATAGAAATGTATATCAGAATTCATTAATTACATTGAGGAAATATAAAGTAGATAATGTGAGTATTAGCACCAGTGATGATTATGTTAGGGGACTTGTTGCTTTATTTCACAATATATCTTAATTGAAAAATTATAAATATGATAAATAAAAAGAATATATTTCTGATATCTTTTAGCTTATTATTATGCTTTTTGTTCCCGAATATTATGTTCGCGCAAAAGGTTATTTCTTCGGAGATTTCGAAGGATTCTATAATGATAGGTGACCAGATAGAATGGATAACGAAAATCAATGTGCCTCGGGATGTCCATTTAAGGTATGATACATTGATGAATCCAGTGGTTAAAGGTGTAGAAACTCTTGGTGGTTTTAAAGTAGATACTCTTGGATTAAAAAAGAAAAGTGCTAATATTCAATTAAAAGCTATCATAACATCTTTTGATAGTGGTGATTATACATTGCCACGTAGAATGATATATTTATTTAAAGATGGAGAGTTAGTAGATACATTAGCTATTAAGCCTCAAACTTTTAAAGTTTCTACTGTAGCTATTGATACAGCTAAATATAAAGTTAAAGATATAAAACAACAGTTTAAATATCCATTGACTTTTAGAGAGGTTTGGCCTTGGGCGACAGGCGTTATCGTCGTAATCTGTCTTGTATTATTGATTATGAAAATAATCAATAATATGAAAGAAAATAAAAATATTTTCGGGAAACCAATAGTAGTCGATCCTCCTCATATCGTGGCATTGAGAAAATTGGATAGACTTCGTGGTAAAAAATTATGGCAGAATGGTAAGTCTAAAATATTTTACTCTGAGATAACTGATACTATGAGAGAGTATCTTGAGGGAAGATATAAAATAAAAGCTAAGGAGAGTACTACTAATGAGATTTTTAAAGAACTATCTGAGATAGAAATAGAAGATAACTTAAAAGAATCTCTTCATGATTTATTTGTATTGGCTGATTTAGTCAAATTCGCTAAAATGGAAGCTAGTGAAGATGAAAATAAGGAAGCCCTGCCTACAGCAGTGAAATTTATAAATTCTACTTTCTTACAACAAACAATAGATGAAGAGGAGGGTGAACATGCTAAGTAGTATAATTTTCGAATATCCTAGATTACTTTATTTGGAATTAATTCTAATACCAATAATTGGATATTATATATATAAAGAATTAAAGACACGTACTCCTGTCTTAATCGTACCAAGTGCATCTCCTTATATGTCTAGGACAGGGTTGATAGAAAAAATAGCACGTCATATTCCTTTCGTGTTGAGGCTTATAGCTATGGCTTTTTTGATATTGGCTATAGCCAGACCAAGGGTTTCTTCAGTGGAGAAGAAAGTAGATTCAAAAGGGATAGATATAGTTTTAGATCTTGATGTCTCGACTAGTATGTTAGCTCAAGATTTTACTCCTGATAGAATAGGAGCTGCTAAAGATATCGCTATACAATTTATCGCAGAACGTCCCTCTGATAGAATAGGAATAGTAGTTTTTGCTGGAGAAAGTTATACACAGGCTCCTCTTACTACCGACAGACCAACTCTTATTAATTTAATGAAGGGAGTTCAATGTGGACTTATAGAAGATGGAACAGCTATAGGTAATGGGCTTTCTACTGCTATAGCAAGATTAAAAGATAGTAAAGCCAAGAGTAAAGTAATCATTTTACTTACTGATGGTGTAAATAATTCTGGGGAAATAGCTCCAGAGATGGCTATCGAGATAGCTAAAACCTATGGAGTTAGAGTATATACTATAGGAGTTGGTGCTATGGGGGAAGCTCCATATCCTATGATGACACCTTATGGTGTTCAAATGACCAAAGTGAAGGTAGAAATCGATGAAGATTTGTTGAAAAAGATAGCCTCTGAGACAGGAGGAGCATATTTTAGAGCTACAGATAATACCAAACTTATGGAAATCTATAAAGAGATAAATAAAATGGAAAAGAATAAAACTATTATAGAATCTTTCCCTGTTTATGAAGAGAAATTTATGAGTTTCGCTTTAGTAGCTTTAGCTGCTCTTTTATTAGAATTAGTTATGAAATTATTTAAGGCAAGGAGGATATTATGATACATTTCGCACAGATACATTATATTTTTCTTTTATTACTTATTCCTGTTTTTTTCATTTTATATGGAATAATGAGAAAAATAAGGATGAAGAGAGTAGAGAAATTTGGAGAACCTAAAATGGTGGAAAAGTTGCTTCCTAATTCTTCTAAGAAAAAAGGATGGGTTAAATTGTCATTTTTTTCTTTAGCTTTTTTCTTTTTCGTAATCGGTTTGGCGCGTCCTCAAATAGGAGCTACTCTTAAAGAAAAAGAACAGAAAGGAGTGGAGATAATGATAGCGCTTGATGTGTCTAATTCAATGCTAGCTCAGGATTATACTCCAGATAGATTAGAAAGAGCTAAATTAGCTATATCGAAACTTGTAGATAAATTACATGATGACAGGATAGGATTAATAGTTTTCGCTGGGCGTTCTTTCGTTCAATTACCAATCACGACAGATTATGTCTCTGCTAAAACTTTTTTGAGTACTATCTCTACTAAATCTATTCCTGTGCAAGGTACAGACATGGAAGGGGCTCTTAAGACGGCTGTCAGAAGTTTTAGTCTGCAGGATAAGAACTCAAGGGCTATAATTATGATTACTGATGGTGAAAATCATGAAGGAGATCCAGTATCGGTAGCTAAGGATGCTGCTAGTATGGGAATTAGGGTATTTACTATAGGTGTAGGATCTTCTCAAGGACAGCCTATTCCTATGGATGGCGCTTTATTGAAAGATAAAGATGGTAAGATAGTCGTTACTAAACTTGATGAGAAGACCTTGATAAATATAGCTAAAGCAGGTAATGGTGAATATGTTAGAGCTGGAAAAACAGAGTTCGGACTAAATCCTGTAATAAATGAGATTAAAAATATGGACGGCGAGAAATATAAATCTCAAGTTTTCGAAGAGTATGATGAGCAATATATGTATTTCTTTGGTTTGGCTTTATTATTTTTATTATTAGAAATGATGATTAGAGAAAGAAAAAATAAAAAGTCTTTATTTGGAGGCGCCAGCGGAACGAGAGCTTGGTCTATAATGTTAGTTTTATTAATAATACCATTTACTGCGACAGCTCAGAATATTAACCAAAATGGTGGTAATGTTACAAATACTGGTAATCAACAGGTCTCTCAGGAGAAACAAAATAAGGATGTTAGTAAGTCTGTTATACAACAACATGTTAAAATAAATAAAAAAGGTCAGAGGTCTTTAGTGGATACTAAAGAAGTGCGTTCTGGAAATCGTTCATTTAAAAAGGCTGCATATAAAAAGTCAGAAATAGATTATAAAAGGGCTCTTCTGAAAGATTCTTTATCTGTTACAGCTAATTATAATCTAGGAAATACTTTGTATAGAATGAAGAATACTGACGAGGCTATTAAAAATTATCAAAATGCTGATAATGTGCTTAAAAGTTATGAACATAATTATGAAAATGCGCCTGAAATTTTTAGAGATTCGCCTAAAGTGATTAAAAAAGCTAATAAATTATTGGAAGATACCAGGAAGAAAACTGCAGATGTGAATTTTAATTTAGGTAATTCTTATTTATCTTTGAAAAAATATCAGGAAGCAGTAGATGCCTATAAGGAAACCCTTAGAAGAAATCCAAGTGATATGGATGCTAAATCTAATCTTGCTTATGCTCAAAAAATGTTGAAAAACCAACAGAAGAAAAACCAACAGAAGAAAGACAAACAGAACAAGAATAATAAGAATGATAATAAAAATAAAAATAAGCAGGATCAGAAGAAGCAAACTCAAGATCAAAATCAAAATAAACAGAATAAAGATCAAAATAAACAAGATCAAAATCAAAATAAACAGAATAAAGATCAAAATAAACAAGATCAAAATCAAAATAAACAGAATAAAGATCAAAATAAACAGAATCAAGAT
>JBAYDV010000026.1:0-23058 GCA_041668045.1 Bacteroidales bacterium
GATTTAAGAACGAAACGGTCTAATTTCTTCACTTTTAATTATTTTATTTGTCGAATTATTGTTTTGTAGCTAATTCTACCATTTTATCAAGAGCTCCATTAAGCCCCTCAATTTTCTTGCCACCTGCAGTGGATAAAAATTTCTGACCACCACCACCACCTTGGATTAGTTTGGCAGCAATTCTTATATCTTTAGATGCATCAAGACCTTTTTCTACCAAATCCTTGGTGTACATTAATGTTAAACATGCTTTTCCTCCTGGAGCTTCAAAGGCTGCGGCGAAAACTGTATTCTCTAAAGAATTATAATATTCGAAAGCCATTTGTTTAATACTAGATACCTCTCCTATATGATTATATGTAATAACATTAATATTATTAATAATTTTTATTTCTTTGAGAAGTTTGTCTTTTAGCTGATTAAGTTCTCTTACCTTGATTTCTTCTACTTTCTTAGATAATGTTTCATTATCAGCAATAATTTTCGAAACAGCCTCTGTGATGTCTGCATTATTACGTAATATTCCTTTTAGATTATTCAAAGTGTCTTCAAAACTTTCAAGCATTTTTTCAACATTTCGACCAGAAGTAGCTTCTATTCTTCTTATGCCTGCAGCTACAGCTGATTCTGAAATAATTTTAAAGGATCCTATATTACCTGTAGCACTAACATGTGTACCTCCACAGAATTCTATGGAATCGCCATATTTAATGACTCTAACTTTATCACCATATTTTTCTCCAAATAATGCTATAGCTCCAAGTTTTTTAGCGTCTTCGATAGGAAGATTTCTATATTCCTCAAGAGGGTAATTAGCACGTATTAGATTATTTACTATTCTTTCTACTTGTCTAAGTTGCTCAGAAGATACTTTTTCAAAGTGTGAGAAATCAAATCTAAATACATTAGCTTCAATAGAAGAACCTTTTTGTTCAACATGTTTACCAAGTACTTGTCTAAGAGCGAAATCTATAAGATGAGTAGCTGTGTGGTTTCTAGCTATATCCATTCTTCTTTCTAAGTCGATTTTAGCATAGAATTTTGCTTGTGGATTTTGAGGTATTTTATTAGCTATATGAATACTTAGATTATTTTCTTTGATGGTTTTAAGTATTTTTATTTCCTCTCCTTCATCAGATGTTATAATACCAGTGTCTCCTGTTTGTCCACCACTTTCAGCATAGAAAGGAGTTTTATCAAAAACTAATTCGAATAATTTTTTTCCTTTCGTTTTTATAGTTCTATATCTATTAATATTGATATCACATTCGAATTCATCATATCCAACAAATTCTGAGGTGTTAGATTTACGTATTGTAACCCAGTCTCCTTGTTCGACAGCTGCAGAATTTCTAGCTCTTTGTTTCTGTATAGCTAATTCTTTGTCAAATTCTTTTAGATCTATAGTGTAGCCTTTCTCACTAGCGATTAATTCTGTTAAATCTAGAGGAAAACCAAAAGTATCATATAGAGTAAAGGCATCTTTTCCTGAGATGACTTTAGATTTTTTATTTTGTTCTAATATGTCATTTATTAAAGCTATACCTTTATCTAGAGTGTGAAGAAAAGCATCTTCTTCTTCTTTAATTACTTTAGTTATCAGTTGTTCTTGTTTGCTTATTTCAGGAAATGCTTCTCCCATTTCTTCGATTAAAGCAGGAACTAATTTGCATAAAAAAGGAGAATTGAAACCTAGAAAAGTATATCCGTAACGAACTGCACGTCTAAGAATACGTCTTATCACGTATCCAGCTTTAACATTGGAAGGTAGTTGCCCATCTGCTATAGAAAAACTTATGGCTCTTAGATGGTCTGCGATTACTCGCATAGCGATATCTACATCTTCTGATTTACCATATTTTTTACCACTAAGCTCTGATATTTTTTTTATTATATTTTGGAATAGATCACCTTCATAATTACTTTTAAAGCCATTAATAGCCATGACTAATCTTTCTAGTCCCATTCCAGTATCTACATGTTTAGCAGGTAGTGATTCTAGAGAGCCATTAGCCTTCCTATTATATTGCATAAATACAAGGTTCCATATTTCTATTACTAGAGGGTCACTTTTATTTACTAAGTCACGTCCAGGTACTTTTTTTCTTTCTTCTTCATCTCGTAAGTCTATGTGTATCTCGCTACAAGGACCACATGGACCAGTATCTCCCATTTCCCAAAAGTTATCGTGTTTATTTCCAAGTATTATTCTTTCTTCTGGAAGATATTTTAACCATATATTCTTAGCTTCTGTATCTTCATCCAGATTATCATCTTTATATCCTTCAAAAATAGTAGCGTATAATCTATCTTCATCAAGTTTGTAAACTTTCGTTAGTAGTTCCCATGCCCATCCTATGGCATCTTCTTTAAAATAATCCCCAAAACTCCAGTTGCCAAGCATTTCAAACATCGTATGATGATATGAGTCGTGTCCAACTTCTTCTAGGTCATTATGTTTGCCGCTTACTCTTAAACATTTTTGAGAATCTGCTACTCTAGGATAAACTATTGGAGAATTACCTAAAAATAGATTCTTGAATTGATTCATACCTGCATTGGTAAACATTAATGTAGGGTCTCCTTTTACTACCATTGGAGCAGATTGAACTATATGATGATTTTTTGAAGCGAAAAAATCAAGAAACGTATTTCTAACTTCTTTTGATGTCATAATTATATTATATATGTATATATTAATTTGCAAAAATAGTTTTTTTATTAAAATTATTTAAATTTGCATGAATATTATTATAAAAAAAATATGTTTTTAAGAAGAAAAAAATATAAATTTAATCCAGAAACGCTTAATTTTGAGTATCAGAAGGAGATTTTCGCTAAAAGATTCTTTAAAGGATTTTCTCTTTTTCTTTTATCGATAGTAGTGTTTATTGGTTATTTTTTTATTTATACTTCAGTTTTAGGTTATGAATTACCAAAAACTTCTTTATTAAAAAAACAATCTGCGGTTTGGCATTCTAAATTAGATATGATTTCTTCTAAGTTAGAAGAAAATCAAAATACTTTATATGAACTCCAATTAAGAGACAATAATTTGTATAGACCTATTTTTGGTATGGAGGAGATTTCTCAGGATGTTAGAAATGCAGGATTTGGTGGAGTTGATAGATATAATTATCTGAAAGGATTGGATAGAAGTGGTGTTTTAACTTCTTTGTGTCAAGAGACTGATATATTAATAAAAAAAGCATATATACAAGCTTCTTCTTATGAGGATGTAGATGCCTTGGCTGCTAAAGCGGAAGAAATGACTTATTGTATTCCTAGAATATCTCCTGTTTCTCCAGAAAAGTCTCATTTGTCTTCTAGATATGGTATGAGATTAGATCCTATTACTAAGGATAGATATAAGATGCATTCAGGATTGGATATAGCAGGACCTACAGGTACTCCTGTATATGTTACTGGAAATGGGGTCGTTACCAAAGTTCATTATGATATGTTTGGTTATGGGCTTTATATTGAGGTAGATCATGGTTTTGGTTATAAAACAAAATATGCTCATTTAAATAAAGCTTTAGTTAAAGAGGGACAGAAAGTTAATCGCGGAGATGAGATAGGTCTCTTAGGTGATTCAGGAAGGTCTACTGGTAGTCATGTACATTATGAAGTGATCTTTAGGGGTAGAACGAGGAATCCATTGAATTATTTTAATTATAAAATCAAACCTTCTGAATATGCAGCTATCGTAAATGATAGAAATAATGATGAAAATTCTGTTAATTCATAAAAATGGGCAGATATAATTTCGATAAGGATAAATTTCAATTTGAGGAGGATAAGAATAAGTCAAAAACTATAATAACTACTATCATTTGGCTTTTAATATCGTCTGTGGCTTTGTCTATTTTATATTATCTGATTTTTGCTTTGTTTTTTAGTACTCCTGCCGAGAAAAAAATAATCGCGGAGAATAAAATTATTAAAAAGGAATATGCAGATATAAATAATAAAGTGGTATTGTTGGATGATGCCGTTAAAGATCTAGAGATTAGAGATCAAAAGATATATAGAGAAATATTTCATTCGAATCCTCCAGATTTTAATCAGACTTCTATTGATACTACTTCTTTTATGGAAGATAATGATTTCGCGGAAATTATAGTTGAGTATACTGGACAAAAAATATCTAAGTTAGAATATGAGGTGGGGAAAAATGATTTAATCGTTGATTCATTAACTGATTTTCTTAATAATGATGCAGAGAGTCTGAGAAATATTCCTTCAAAAATTCCTTTAGAAAATTTTACGATTTTACAGACTGGCGCGGGTATTGGTAAAAAGATGCATCCATATTATAAAACATTGGTGTATCATGAAGGTATCGATTTGATAGCTAATTTAGGTGCTAATGTTTTGGCTGCTGCAGATGGCGTTGTTCAGAAAGTGTATCGCTCGAGTAGTGATAAAGGAAATTATGTTGCAATAAATCATGGAAATGGTTATATTACCTATTATTATCATCTGGGGTTAATAAAAGTGCGCACAGGAAGAAGGGTAAAGGGAGGAGATGTAATAGGTGAAGTTGGAACGACTGGCATTTCTTTTGCACCACATTTACATTATGAGGTGAAATTGAATGATTCGTTGGTTGATCCTATGAATTTTTTCTTTGGAGATATTAATCCAGCCATTTTTAGACAGATGTTAATGATATCGATGACTACTGGTCAGTCTTTGGATTAAATAGTGGTTAAAAAGTGTAGGAAAATATAAAACTATCTAGATATGTCTGAATCAGAAAGAAAATTAACTAAACTATATTATAATATAGGTGAGGTGGCTGATATCTTGAATGAAAGTACATCTCTTGTTAGATTTTGGACCGAGAAGTTCTCAAAATTCGTAAAACCTGAAAGAAATAAAAAAGGGAATAGAAGATATACTGTAAAGGACATTGAAGCTCTTAAGTCTATACATTATTTGGTGAAAATATGTGGAATGACCTTGGAGGGTGCTTCTGCTAAAATGAAAATAAGTACTAAGGACGTTAATCAGAAGGCAGAAATAGTTTCTAAATTGAATAATATTCGCTCTAAGTTGATATCTATTTCTGATATTCTTAGGGAGAAAGAAGATAATAATTTAAAGAATGAAAGCATTTGAAATAGCTAAAGCTATAGAGGAGTTGGCTCCTCTATCTTTACAGGAAGATTGGGATAATTCGGGATTCTCTGTGGGAGATCCAACTGCAGAGGTGCGGGCTGTAATTATTGCCCTGGATGTGACTCCTAAATTAATTGAAGAGGCTAAATCCTTAGGTGCTAATATGATAGTGTCGCATCATCCTATGATTTTTACGGGTGTTAAAAAATTGGTGTCTGATAGTTTTACTAATAAGACTATAATATCTGCTATAAAGAATGATATGATAATTTATAGTTGTCATACTAATATGGATAAGGTTCGACAGGGTGTAACAGGTGTTATGGCTGAGAAGTTGGGTTTGCAGAATGTGCAAATATTAGATAAAGGATTAGATGATTCAGGCTTGGGTATGATAGGGGAGTTAAAAAGACCTCTTTATTTTGATGAGTTTCTACCTATAGTGAAAAAGTCTTTTTCTTTAAAAGCTTTGCGTTGTTCTCCTCCTATTGATAAAACCATATCTAAAGTAGCTTTGTGTGGCGGAAGTGGACATTCTCTTATCGATATGGCTTATAAAGCTGGCGCAGAGGCTTATATTACTGCCGATATTACTTATCATTACTTTTTTACATATGAAAATTTTATGATAATGGATATAGGACATTTTGAAAGTGAGGTTGGTATAGTCCAAAAATTATATACTATTCTTAACGAAAAATTTCCTACATTTGCATTTTATATTACGAAACAACATTTTAATCCAGTATATTATTATTAAAGTTTATGAATAATAAAAATAAAAAAATAGAACATCCTATTGATCGCCAGGAGACGTTTGTTTCTTTATCTCATTCAATATCAGATACAGAAACATCTATGGAAGAAAAATTACATACGTTATATGCTATCCAACAATTGGATACACAGATTGATAAAATTCATCTTTATAGAGGTGAGTTGCCTGAAGAAGTGCGCGATTTAGAAGATACGATAGAGGGTATAAAAACTAGGATTGGAAAAATCCAATTAGATATCAAAGATATTGAGGATACTATCGTAGAGAAAAAGAACGATGTAAAGGAAAGTGATGTTCTGGTTTCTAAGTACGAGGCTCAGCGAGATAATGTTAAGAATAATAGAGAATATGATTCTTTGTCAAAAGAGATTGAATATCAAAGTCTTAACAAACAACTTGCAGAGAAGAGAATAAAAGAAAATCAAGCACTTTTATCTGATAAGAAAGCTACTTTGGCTAAAACTAAAGAATTATTAGCTGGAAGAAATATCGATTTAGAGAATAAAAAGAAAGAGCTTGAAGTTATTATTGCTTCTACTTCTAAAGATGAAGATGTGTTAGTAAAACGTAAGGAATCTTTAGCTTCTAAATTAGATCAAAGAACTCTTTCTGCTTATAAAAGAGTTAGAGATAATGCGCATAATCATTTAGCTGTAGTTACAGTTAGAAGAGGCGCTTGTGGTGGCTGTTTCAAACAAATTCCTCCTCAAAGACAATTAGATGTCAGATCTAATAAGAAAATCATAGTATGTGAATATTGTGGTAGAATATTGGTTAGCCCTGATTTCGAATCAACTGAGGAATAATTAAAATGAAAAAACAACCTTATAATTTAAGGACACTTTTTTTTCAACATGTAGCCCAAACATCATCTTCTCCTTTGGCCATAAAAGTCGATAAGGCAGAAGGTGTATTTTTGTATTCTGATGGTAAGAAAATACTTGATTTAGTATCTGGTGTTTCTGTTAGTAATGTAGGACATGGTAATAGAGAAGTAATTGATGCTGTTAAAAAACAGGCGGAAAATTATTTTCATTTAATGGTGTATGGCGAAATTATTGAGGCTCCTCAAGTTATGCATGCCCAACTATTGACTTCTATTCTTCCTAAGTCTTTGAATTCTGTTTATTATCTTAATTCGGGGACAGAAGCTAATGAAGCTGCATTGAAGTTGGCCAAGAGAATAACTCATAGACCAGAGATGATATCTATGACACAAGGTTATCATGGAGGTACTCATGGGTCATTGAGTATGATGGGACCAGAGTATTTTAAAACAGCTTTCAGACCATTACTTCCAGGTGTTAGCCATATTAGATTTAATAGTTTAGAAGATTTAAAGAAAATTAATGAGAATACTGCTTGTGTTTTAATAGAACCTGTACAGGCAGAAGCGGGAGTTATTGCCCCTGAAAATAATTATTTAAAGGCATTAAGAGATAGATGTACAGAAGTAGGTGCAATGCTTATTTTTGACGAGGTGCAGACTGGTTTTGGAAGAACAGGAGAGATGTTTGCTATGTTAAAATATAATGTTACTCCAGATATAGTAACATTTGCGAAAGCACTTGGAGGGGGAATGCCATTAGGAGCTATGGTGACTTCTAAAGAGAATATGGAAGCGTTTCAAACTAATCCTATTTTAGGACATATTACTACTTTTGGAGGACATCCAGTATGTTGTGCTGCAGCATTAGCTTCATTAAAAGTGTTGCTACGTGAGCCTTGGGTGAAGGATGTAGAAAGAAAAGGACAGAAATTTGAGGATGCTTTAAAAAATCATAGCCTTGTTAAAGAAATAAGAAGAGTAGGTCTTTTAATTGCGGTTGATTTAGGAAAAGAAGAGTATGCTTCAAAGATGATTCCATTATTATTGGAAGAAGGAGTTATGGGGGATTATTTTTTATTTAATCCTACTTCTTTTAGAATAGCACCTCCTTTATGCATAAATGATGAAGAAATCGATTATGCTATAAATAAGGTAATTTTATGTTTAGATAAATTAAAATAGATATATAGATATAAATAATGGCTAAAACCAATTACCCTAAGAAAAAACAAAAGGTAAACATAGATAATATAGGACTAGATTTAGCTCAAGTTCCACCTCAAGCAGTTGATGTCGAGGAGGCTGTGCTTGGAGCATTACTAGTGGAACCTAGTGTCGTGCCTGATGTTATGGAGTCTTTGATAGCGGAATGCTTTTATAAAGAGGCTAATAGGGAGATTTTTAATGCTATTAGTACTATAGCTTCAAGGCATGAACCTGTCGATATCTTTACTGTCACAGAAGCTTTAAAAAAGAGTGATAAACTTGATTTAGTAGGTGGACCTGCTTATCTGGCTGAATTGAGTTCTAAAGTAGGAGGTGCAGCTCATATAGAGACACATTCTAAAATCCTACTTCAAAAATATATTCAACGAGAGCTTATTACTATTTCGTACGATATTCAGAAGGAATCGTTTGAAGATACAGTTCCTGTTGATGATTTATTAGATGAGGCTCAAGGTAAAATTTTCTCTCTGGCCGAGAGAAATATGAAAAGAGAGACTCAGCCTATTAAAGAAATTATTCAAAATGCTATTACTGAATTAGAGGCCACACAGCTTAGAGATGATGGATTAAGTGGTGTCCCTTCTGGTTATACTGATTTGGATAAGGTTACCCTAGGTTGGCAGAAATCTGATTTAATTATATTAGCTGCACGTCCTGCTATGGGTAAGACAGCTTTCGTTCTGACGATGGCTAGAAATATGACCGTAGAACATAAAGTGCCAGTAGCATTCTTTTCTCTTGAGATGTCTTCTGTCCAACTTGTTAAAAGGTTAATGGTATCTGAGACAGGATTATCATCACAGAAAATACGTGGTGGTATAAAAATGAAAGATTATGAGTGGGTTCAGTTACAAGAAAAGCTTAATGCTTTATCTGAAGCTCCACTTTATATTGATGATACACCTTCTTTATCTATTTATGAATTTAGATCGAAGGCTAGAAGAATGGTTCAAACTGCGGGGGTTCAATTAATCATCATTGACTACCTTCAACTAATGACCGGTCCTAAAGAGCTTAGGGGTATGAGAGAGCAAGAGGTGTCTAATATATCCAGGTCGTTAAAAGCTATCGCTAAAGAATTAAATATTCCTATTATAGCTCTTTCTCAGCTATCTCGTGCTGTTGAAACGCGTGGAGGAAGTAAACGTCCTCAGCTAAGTGATTTACGTGAATCAGGAGCTATCGAGCAAGATGCGGATATCGTAATGTTTATTCATCGTCCAGAATATTATGGACTTGTGGATGATCCACAAAAGCAAGGATTGGCAGAAATAATTATAGCTAAACATAGAAATGGTTCAGTTCAAGATGTAAATATGAAATTCGTTCCTAATGAGGCTAAATTCGTCGATGCTAATGAGATGCAGTTTAACTCTTTTCCAGGAGATGATGGACAGATGATGGAATCTGGCATGAATAGTATAAATGATGATTTAGATGGCTCTAATGATTTTGAAACTCAATTTTAAAAATTAATAATTTATGGATGAATCAACTATTGTGCATAATGGACTTGTTCGTGATATTGACGATAAGAATATTAATGTCGAAATAATTAATACTTCTATGTGTTCTGCCTGTCATGCTAAAAGTGTGTGTATGGCATCTGATATGGCTGTAAAAACTGTTAAAGTAAATAAGCATTTATATAAAGGATTTCAAAAGGGGGAGGAAGTCAAAGTTCTTATGAAAAGATCTATGGGATTTCGTGCTGTTTGGTTATCTTATGTACTTCCTTTGTGTATTTTAATGTTTTTATTATTACTTTTGCCCTTCGAAATAAAAAATGAACTTTTAATAGCTGCTATATCGTTAATAGTGTTGGCGATTTATTATTTAGCTATTCACTTGTTTGATAATAAGATAAGTAAGAAATTTGTATTTGTTTTAGAAAAACTATAAATATATGAGTGATATTATTATTTGGACTGTCGCTTCCCTGACAGTTTTAGGATTGTTGTTAGCTGTGATACTTTATTATGTAGCACAGAAATTTAAAGTAGAAGAAAACCCTAAAATTGGAGAAGTCGATTCTGTCCTCCCACAAGCTAATTGTGGAGGCTGTGGATTCGCAGGATGTCATGCTTTCGCTGAGTCTTGTGTTAAACAAGGAAGTCTCGAAGGACATTTTTGTACTGTTGGAGGAAATGCAGTTATGAAATTAGTCGCCGAGAAAATGGGAGTGGAGGCTGTTGAACAAGCACCTCAAGTAGCTGTCGTTAGATGTCAAGGTTCTCCTGATAAGAGAAAGAAGACTAATGATTACGGCGGAGCTAGCTCTTGCAAGGTTAAAGCTTCTCTTTACACTGGTGATACTGGATGTAAATATGGTTGTCTTGGTGAAGGTGACTGTGTAGATGCTTGTAATTTCGATGCGATTCATATGAATCCTCAAACTGGTTTGCCTGAGGTGACTGAAGAGAATTGTACAGCTTGTGGAGCATGTGTAAAAGCTTGTCCTTTAGATATTATTGAATTAAGAAATAAAGGTCCTAAAGGTAGAAGAGTTTATGTGGCATGTAAAAATGAAGATAAAGGTGGTGTAGCGAGAAAAGCTTGTTCTATCGCTTGTATCGGCTGTGGTTTATGTGAGAAAGTATGTAAGTTTGGTGCTATTACTATTGTTAATAATCTTGCTTATGTTGATTTCAACAAATGTAAGTTGTGTAGGCAATGTGTTGTAGTTTGTCCTACTGGTGCTATGACTGCGGTTAATTTTCCTACTCCTCTTCCAAAGAAAAAAGAAACTAAAAAAGCTCCTAAAGCTTCAGAGATAACAAAACCTGTTGTCCCTCCGATTAATGATGCTGCTAAAACAGAGGCAGCTAAGCCTATTGCCGTGAAATCTAACATTGCCACGGATAATTCTGCTAAGGTTCAAGCTAAAAAAGAGTTAAAAACTGAAAAAAAAGTTGAAGAATAATGAAAACATTTAATATAGGTGGTGCTCATCCAAATGATAATAAAATTTCTAAGGATGCTGCTATAGAGGATTTTCCAATAGTAAAGAAAGCTTATATTCCTATGGCTCAGCATATTGGAGCACCTGCAAAACCAATAGTCGCTGTTGGTGATTATGTGAAAGTTGGTCAAAAAATAGCAGAGGCTGGTGGATTTATTTCCGCTAATATTCATTCTTCTGTTTCTGGAAAAGTTCAGGCTATTAAACCTGTAGCTGATTTGGCTGGACGTCCTGTTAATACGATAATAATAAATGTCGAAGGTGATGAGTGGCTTGATTCTATTGATCGCTCTCCTGAAATAAATAGTAATATTACTTTATCTAGTAAAGAAATTATAGATAAGGTTAAAGAGTGTGGTGTCGTTGGTATGGGAGGTGCTTCTTTCCCTACTAATGTGAAGTTATCTCCGCCTCCAGGAAATAAAGCAGAATTTTTATTAATAAATTGTGCAGAGTGTGAGCCTTATCTTACTTCTGATTATCGTTTGATGCTTGAACAGCCTGAACAAATCTTCGTTGGTGCAGCTGTTATTATGAAGGCTTTAAATGTAGATGTTTGTAAGATTGGAGTGGAGGAAAATAAACCAGATGCTATAGCTAAATTGCAGAGTTTTGAATCTAAGTATACTGGTATTAAGGTAGTTCCTTTGAAGAAGAAATATCCACAGGGTGGTGAGAAACAGTTAATTCAAGCTATGACTGGTAGATATGTTGGTTCTGGAAAACTTCCTATTTCTGTAGGAGCTGTTGTTCAAAATTGTGCTACTGCTATCGCTGTATATGAAGCTGTTCAAAAGAATAAACCTTTATTTGAAGGTGTTATTACTGTGACTGGTGATTGTTTACCTGTTCAGAAAAATTTGAAATTAAGAGTTGGTACTCCTATGAATGAAATCATGGATTATATAGGAGGTGTTCCTGAAGAAGCTGTTAAGTTAATTAGTGGAGGTCCTATGATGGGAAAAGCTATCGCTAATCTTAATGCTCCTACTGTAAAAGCTTCTTCTGCTATTTTAGCTTTGACTGCAGATCAAACTCTCAGAAAAGAAGAATCAAATTGTATAAGATGTGGTAAATGTATAGATGCTTGCCCTATGGGCTTGGAACCATATCTGTTAATTAGATATACTAAGAGAAATAATCTTGAAGAATTAGAGAAGAACGATGTATTTGACTGTATAGAATGTGGATGTTGTCTATATACTTGTCCTGCTAATATTCCACTTTTAGATTACATTAGAGTCGGAAAGGCTGATGTAATGGGAGTGATTCGAGGAAGAGCTGCTGCTAAAAGAGCTGCTGCTCAAAACAAACCGGAAAACAATAAAAAAGAAAAATAATATCTGAGATATGAAAAAGTTACTTGTTTCTCCAGCGCCACATATTCACTCAGCGAATACTACTAGTAGGATGATGCTTGATGTAGTCATAGCTTTGATTCCTGCGATGATAGTTTCTGTATTAGCATATGGTTTGCCTGCTCTTACAGTTCTATTGGTGTCAGTAGTTTCCTGTGTTTTATTTGAATATTTGATTCAGCGCTTTATTTTAAAAACCAAAGTTACTATTAATGATTGGTCGGCTGCAGTTACCGGTGTTTTATTAGCATTGAATCTGCCAGCTTGTTCACCTTGGTGGATGATACTGATAGGTGCTATAGTAGCTATAGGTATTACCAAAATGACCTTTGGAGGTTTAGGACAGAATATTTTTAACCCTGCTTTAGTAGCACGTGTTTTATTACTTATTTCTTTCCCAGCTATCATGACTAATTATACTGGTCCTGATGCAGTTCCATTGACTAGTATGTTCGCTTCTTTAGCTCATGTTGATGCTACTTCAGGTGCTACAGCATTAAGTGCAGTTACTGAAGGTTTGTCGCAAGGTCAGACTATTCAACAAATATTCCCTGAAGGACATAATTATTTGAGTATGTTGTTCTTCGGTATAGGTGGTTCTGCTGGTGAGATGTCAGCCTTGGCATTATTAATCGGTTTTGTCTATCTTCTAGTTAGAAAAGTAATCAGACCTCATATTCCAATAGCTGTTATCGCTTCTATGTTCGTGGTTTCTGGAATTTTCTGGCTTATAGATCCTTCACAATATACTGACCCATTATTTAATATCCTTACAGGTGGTGCATTACTAGGTGCTATATATATGGCTACTGATTATGTTACCTCTCCTATGGAGCCTAAAGGAATGGTTATTTTCGGTATTGGTATTGGAGTTTTGACGATGTTTATTCGTTATTTTGGAGCATACCCAGAAGGAATGTCATTCGCTATATTATTAATGAATGCGGTCGTTCCTCTTATAAATAAATTTGTAAAAGCTAAAAGATTTTCAAAGGAGGCGAAATAATGGCAAAGAAATCTACATTTGGAAATATGGTATTAGTTTTAACCCTAATATGTCTAGTTAGTTCTGCTATCTTAGGTGTCGTTTATGGTTTAACTAAAGGTCCTATCGAAGCAGCAGAGACTGCTAAAATTAATGCTTCTATTCAAGAAGTTGTACCCGCTTTTGATAATCAACCATCTAAAGAGATATTTAAAGTTCAGCTAAATGGTGAAGATTCAATCACGGTTTATCCTGCTAAGAAAGATGGCCAAATTATAGCTTATGCTATACAGTCTAAAACGACTAAAGGTTATAGTGGATTAATAACTCTTATGGTGGGAGTAACTGCAGATGGTATAATATATAATACTGCAGTAGTCCAACATGCTGAGACCCCAGGTCTAGGAGCAAGAATTACTGATAGACCAGGTTTTGCAGATCAGTTTGATAAAACTAATATAGCTAAGTCCGTGTATAAAGTAACGAAAGATGGAGGACAGATTGATGCGATTAGTGCTTCAACCATTTCATCGCGAGCTTATTGCGATGCAGTAAATACTGCTGGTAAAATTTTCAAAAAAATTAAAGAAAACCAAGAAAAATAATCAGATAT
This sequence comes from Bacteroidales bacterium, assembly GCA_041668045.1. Lineage (GTDB taxonomy): Bacteria > Bacteroidota > Bacteroidia > Bacteroidales > UBA932 > JBAYDV01. The sequence goes on from JBAYDV010000026.1 coordinate 13,880, forward strand.
GGGAAAATTAAAAATAATAACAAAAGGACTTATTCAAGAAAATCCGACATTTGTATTAGTGTTGGGTATGTGTCCTACCTTAGGAACTACTACCTCTGCCATCAATGGTATGGGTATGGGTTTAGCTACGATGTTTGTTTTGATTCTGTCGAATTTCGCTATCTCATTATTAGCTAAATCAATCCCTGATAAAGTTAGAATACCAGCATTTATAGTGGTAATAGCTGCCTTCGTGACTGTACTTCAGTTACTTATGCAAGCTTATGTGCCTGAATTATATAAAACTCTTGGTATATTTATTCCTCTTATCGTTGTGAACTGTATAGTTCTTGGACGTGCTGAATCATTCGCAAGTAAAAATCCTCCTTTGGATTCTGCTTTAGATGGTTTAGGTATAGGTCTTGGATTTACTCTTTCCCTTACTGTTTTGGGACTTGTTAGAGAAATTTTAGGAGCTGGTACATTCTTCGGAATGCAATTCTTACCTAATGGTGGAATTTTAGCATTCATATTAGCACCTGGTGCATTCATCGTTCTTGGATACTTAATGGTGTTATTTAATAAACTTAAATCTAAAATGTATAAATAGATATGGAATATTTTTTAATTATAATATCAGCTATTTTTGTTAATAACATCGTACTTACTCAGTTTTTGGGAATATGCCCATTTTTAGGAGTATCTGGAAAAGTTAATACTGCTATAGGGATGGCAGGAGCTGTGACGTTCGTAATGGCTATAGCCACATTAGTAACATATATTCTTCAATGGTATGTTTTAGTACCACTTCATATAGAATTTATGCAGACTTTGATGTTCATTTTAGTAATAGCAGGTTTAGTACAAATGGTGGAGATAATACTTAAAAAAGTATCACCATCATTATATCAAGCGCTTGGTATATTTTTACCTCTTATTACTACTAACTGTGCAGTATTAGGAGTAGCTATCATGGTAGTAACGAAAGAATTTACATTCGGTGAAACTTCTCAGATGTTAAATATGGGGCAATCTGTAGTTTATGCAGTTTCTAGTGCCATTGGATTTGGTCTAGCATTAGTTCTATTCGCCGGAATTCGTGAGCAATTAGATTTATCTGATGTACCACATGACTTTAAAGGAGTTCCTATCGCTTTAGTTACAGCAGGAATCTTAGCTATGGCTTTCATGGGCTTTAGTGGTATGGTATAAATTGATATAAAATGAAATTACAAGAAATAGAAAAAATATTAGTAGAAGGAAATCTTGACTTGGCATACGAGAGTCTAGAAAGTTATTTAGAAAAAAATCCTAATAACTCTGAAGCTTGGTATTTGCTTGGAACTATTTATCGTAGGCAAGAGTCGTGGGGCGATGCTATAAATGCATATAATAAGGCAAAACTTATCGACCCTGAAGGACCAGCTGCTGCAGCTATCGAATCGATAAATAATATTCTTGGTTTTGTTAATACGGATTTAATGAATCCTTAAATTAAAGATAATGTCGCATAATTTCCCAAAGAACGACACCAGTAGATACTGAAATATTTAATGAATGTTTGGTGCCAAATTGAGGGATTTCTACACATAAGTCGCTATTATTAACTACTTCTTGTTGAACACCTTTTACTTCATTCCCGAAGACTAAAGCTATGCCTTTAGATTCGGGAATATTTGTTTTGCTAACTACTTCATTTTCCCACAAGTCTTCTAGTGATGTCGAACCCACTGCTTGTTCCACGCTCAATATTGCCGTGCCTTCTTTTTTTAATTTTTTTATTGCTTCTATAGTCTCTTTTTCGTATTCCCAATCGACAGAGAATTCAGCTCCCAATGCAGATTTGTGTATTTGCGGGTTTGGTGGAGTAGAGGTGATGCCACATAATATAATTTTTTTTATTTTAAATGCATCACAAGTTCTGAATACAGAACCAACGTTATGCATGCTTCGAATATTGTCCAGAATAACTGTGACGGGAATTTTTTCTATTTTTTTATACTCTTCGACGTCGGGTCTTCCTAATTCTGAGTTCAATAATTTTCTAAACATTTTGGTCAATTCTTAAAATATATTTACATTCGCAAAAGTATAACAAAAACCCTTACAATGAAAAAAGATTCACAAATATCTGATTTGATTAAGCAAGAAGAAAATCGTCAGAAAAAAGGCTTGGAGCTAATCGCTTCTGAAAATTTCGTAACAGATCAAGTGCTAAATGCTATGGGATCTGTAATGACTAATAAATATGCAGAGGGCTATCCTGGGCATAGATATTATGGTGGTTGTGAAATAGTTGACCAATCTGAACAATTAGCTATCGACAGATTATGTAAACTGTTTGATGCTGAATATGCTAATGTTCAACCTCACTCTGGCGCTCAAGCTAATATGGCGATATATTTGACTTGTTTAAAACCAGGAGATACATTTATGGGCTTGGATTTATCACATGGTGGACATTTAACTCATGGATCACCTGTTAACATGTCAGGTATTATCTATAACCCAGTAGCTTATGGAGTGAATCAAAAGACTGGATTGATTGATTATGATGAGATGGAAGCCAAGGCATTAAAATATAAACCTAAAATGATTATTGGTGGTGCTTCTGCTTATTCTCGTGAATGGGATTGGGAAAGAATGCGTGCTATAGCAGATAAGATTCATGCTATACTTTGGGTTGATATGGCTCATCCAGCAGGTCTTATAGCAGCAGGTTTATTAAAGAATCCTGTTAAATACGCTCACATCGTCACTTCTACTACACACAAGACTCTTAGAGGTCCTCGTGGTGGAGTTATTCTTCTAGGAAAAGATTTTGAGAATCCTTGGGGTTTAAAGACTAAAAAAGGTGTTACTAAGAAAATGTCAACTTTATTAAATTCAGCTGTATTCCCAGGTGAACAAGGTGGACCACTAGAACACGTAATAGCAGCTAAAGCTGTTGCTTTCTACGAAGCTCTTCAACCTGAATTTAAACAATATCAAATTCAAGTTCAGAAAAACGCGAAAGTTATGTGTGATGAATTTTTGAAAAGAGGTTATGATGTAGTTTCTGGAGGTACAGATAATCATCTTATGCTAATCGATCTTAGAAGTAAATTCCCAGATCTTACAGGTAAAGTAGCAGAAAAAGTATTGGTTAGAGCTGATATAACATTAAATAAAAATATGGTTCCATTCGATAGTCGTTCTCCTTTCCAAACTTCTGGTTTTAGAGTTGGAACCCCAGCAATTACCTCAAGAGGTCTTGTTGAGTCTGACATGCCTAAAGTAGTAGAGCTTATAGATAGAGTACTTGAAGACGTAGAAAATGAAGATGTAATTACAGCTGTACGTAAAGAAGTAAATGAGATGATGAGTAATCGTCCTCTTAATGCTTGGTAGAAAAATATATTTCAATTAATATAAAAGAGATGTTCCTATAGAGCGTCTCTTTTTTTATATGTTATAGTTAAAGATTATTACTAATATAAATGCCATTCAAGCAACTCTTTAGAGGCTCTTTCTTCTGTATATGAATTATTAGTATAATCCTTTAGAAGTCTGTCTAATTCTTTATGAAATCTAGGTCCATGATTCATATGATGTAGATGTACCAACTCATGTATCATAACTGAATCGGCTAAAATCTCAGGTAAATAAATTAATCTAATATTAAGATTTATATTCTTTTTGCTAGAGCAGCTACCCCAATTCGACTTATTATTTTTAATACAGACCCTATTATATTTAAAACCATATTTCAGGGCAATATTAGCAAGACGTGGCTCGAGTATGAGCTTTGCCTCCTTTCTAGCATTTTCTATCTCTTTCTTAGTATTAAGAACAGGAAGAACATTTTGATGTTCTGCAATAAACTCTCTTCGGTTCTTCTGTTTTTCTAAAGTATTATTAATCCAACTTTCATTTTTAGCTATGAATTCTATGGCTCTATTATAAGAAACGTGATAAGGAATAGACACCCTGATTTCTTCTTTTCGGATAGACAAACGAATATGCTTATTCCTTTTATTTTTAGATATCTTAATTTCTCCTAAATCTCTATGTGTGTATATTTTATCCAAATTTTAATTTATTAATCAATATTACAAATATATGACAAATTTTTTCATATCAAATATTGATTTCTCATATAATTTATTTATATTTGCAAACCCAATTTTGGGATATAACATATTAATCAATTGCATATTATGGCAGAATATTTAAACTCTGGCAAAAAGCAAGAGATTTTCGGACAATACGGGAAGTCTAATACAGACACCGGCTCAGCTGAGAGTCAGATTGCTCTATTTTCCTACCGTATCGATCACCTTACTCAACACCTTAAAGAGAATAAAAAGGACACAGGTACTCACCGTTCTCTTTTAAGATTAGTAGGTAAGAGACGTCGCCTTCTAGATTATCTAAAGGAAAAGGACATTGAGAGATACAGAGGAATCGTGAAGGCGCTTAACCTTCGTAAGTAGAAAGACAAAGGTTGTTCTTGTTTATAGAACAGCCTTTTTTGTTATTAAATTAATTACTCCCATAGGGGGAGAGCTGAAAAAATATTATATGAATATAGTAAAAAAAACTATCACGTTAGACGATGGTAGAACAATTGAAATCGAGACTGGTAAGTTAGCCAAACAGGCTGATGGTTCCGTAGTCGTTAAGATGGGTAACACTATGTTACTCGCTGCTGTTACTTGTGCTAAAGACGCAAAAGAAGATGTCGACTTTATGCCTCTACAAGTTGATTATAAAGAAAAATATGCTGCTGCAGGTCGCTATCCAGGTGGTTTTATGAAAAGAGAAGGACGTGCATCTGATTATGAAGTATTAATAGCTAGACTTATTGATAGAGCATTACGTCCTTTATTTCCAGCTGATTTCCATGCTGAAGTTTACGTATTCGTTAATTTAATATCCGCTGATAAAGATATACAACCAGATGCATTAGCTGGATTAGCTGCCTCTGCTGCCTTAGCTGTTAGTGATATTCCTATTGAAGCTCCTATCTCAGAAGTAAGAGTTGCTCGTAAAGATGGTAAATTTATCATTAATCCTAACTTCTCTCAGATGGAAGGAACGGATATCGATATAATGGTAGCTGCTACTTACGACAATATCATGATGGTAGAGGGTGAGATGAATGAGGTTAGCGAAAAAGACATGCTTGATGCGATTAAATTCGCTCACGAAACTATAAAAATTCAATGTAAAGCTCAGTTAGAGTTAGCCGAAGAAGTAGGAAGTACTGTAAAAAGAACTTATTGCCATGAAGTTAATGATGAAGAACTTAAAGCTGAAGTTGAAAAATATTGCTATGATAAATGTTATGCAATAGCTAAAAGTGGTATAGGTAAACACGAAAGAGAAGATGCCTTTAGTGCTTTAAAAGAAGAATTCATGCAAACTATTCCTGAAGAAGAAAGAGCTGAGAAAGAAGGAATGGTAAATAGATATTATGGTTCAGTAGAAAAAGAATCTATGAGACGCATGATCCTTGACGAAAAACAACGTCTTGATGGTCGTAAACTAGATGAGGTTCGTCCTATTTGGTGTGAAGTAGGTTATCTTCCAGGAGCACATGGCTCTGCTATTTTCACTCGTGGAGAAACTCAATCTTTAGCTACTGTAACTCTAGGTTCTAAAATGGATATGAAAGAAACTGATGCAGTTCTTGCTAAAGAAACTCAACAGTTTGTTTTACATTATAATTTCCCTCCATATTCAACAGGAGAAGCTAAAGCTCAAAGAGGAGTTGGTCGTAGAGAAGTAGGTCATGGTAATTTAGCTATGCGTGCTCTAAAACCAATGGTTCCATTGGCTCCAGAAAATCCTTATGCAGTACGTGTTGTTTCAGACATCCTTGAATCTAATGGTTCATCATCAATGGCTACTGTTTGTGCAGGAACACTTGCTTTAATGGATGCAGGAATTAAATTAAAGAAACCAGTAGCTGGTATAGCTATGGGACTTATCTCTGATGATAAATCTGATAAATATTCTATTCTTACAGATATCTTAGGTGATGAAGATCATTTAGGAGATATGGACTTTAAGGTAACAGGTACTAAAGATGGTATAACTGCTACTCAAATGGATATAAAAGTAGATGGTCTTTCATACTCTGTTCTTGAGGAAGCTCTTGAACAAGCACGTAAAGGTCGTGAACATATAATGGGTGAGATGATGAAAACTATCTCTACACCTCGTGAAGAATTAAACTCAAATGTTCCTCGTCTTAAACAAATTACTATTCCTTCTGATTTTATAGGAGCAGTAATTGGTAAAGGTGGTGAGACTATCCAAGATATACAAAAAACTACTGGAGCCACAGTTACTATTACTGAAGGTGACGGTGTAGGTATTGTTGATATCTTTGGAGATAACAAAGAATGTATGGATGCTGCATTAGCTAGAATAGATGCTATAACTACAGTTCCTGAAGTTGGTGAGACTTATCACGGTAAAGTAGTTTCAATTCTTGATTTTGGAGCTTTCGTAGAAATACTTCCTGGTAAAGAAGGTTTACTTCATATATCAGAACTTGATTATAAGAAAATTGATAAAGTTGAAGATGTATTGAAGGTCGGAGATGAAGTTGATGTTAAACTTTTAGAAGTAGATAAGAGATCTGGAAAGATGCGTCTTTCTAAAAAAGCATTAATGGAAAAACCTGAGGGATGGGTTGAACCAGAAAGAAGACCAAGAAATAATGACAGACGTAATAATGGACGTCGTGATGATCATAGAGGAGGTTACCGTAGAGATGACCGTCGTGACGATCGCAGAGGAAATTATCGCAGAGATGACCGTCGTGATGATCGTAGAGATGATCGTCGATCTTCAGATGCTCCAAAAGCTGAAAAGAATACTCCAGCACCAGAAGCACCTAAAACAGATTCTTCGGCAGAATAAATAATCCTAAAATAGATATAAAAAAAGGTATGCCATTTAAATGACATACCTTTTTTTTATGCTAGGTCAGGTAGCAGAGTATAAATTTTTATGTTAGACTTCAAATAACTGATTTACAGCGAATTATAAAATAGAATAAAAATTTGCTAGTTGCTAGCTGACCTAGCATAAAAATTATTCTGCTTTTTTAGCTTCTGAATTTACTACAGCACTTAATTTATCATAAGTTTTGTCTAGTCCTGAGAAAAAGTCTTTGTGTAACTTATTAAAATATGCTTTTATATTCTCTTTATCAGGATGATTGATTTGATGGTAAATATCGTTTCTTAAATCTATAGCCTCATTTACAAGACCCATTATTTGATTTTCTTTTTCTTCATCATGAGAAAAATTAAGACTAATAAGTGCATCTGAAAGAAACTCATCAATCATAAAATCAATATCTTTCTTAAATACTCTAACGTTCATGTTTTTATTATTTAATAAGTTAATATTTATCTTTTACAGTAATTTATACAAATGTACCTATTTTTTTGCTAATTTTGTTTAAAATATAACAAATTATGATTTTAGACTCTTTAAATAGTTTTGAACGTTATTCAGATTTACATAAAGGATTTGATAAGGTTTACAGTTTTCTTAAAAACAACGATATTAAAAAATTAGAACCTGGAGAATATTCAATACAAGAAAATGATATTAAGTGTATTATTTGGGAAGGAAAAGGAAAAGGAACGAAGCAAGCTCCTAAAATGGAAGTACACGATTCTTTTATTGATATACAAGTTCTTCTAGATGGCTCTGAATCTTTTGGTATGAAAGATAGAATGTTATGTGACGATAAGAAATTTACACCTTATGATGCAGAACATGATATAGCTTTTACAGATGAAACACCTGATAATTTTATAAATCTTGGTATAGATAATTTTATTATTTTTTTTCCTAAGGATGCTCATGCCCCATTAATAGGAGATGGAGATATTAGAAAAGCTATATTCAAAGTACGATATTAATAGATGATAGAGGATAAACGATATAATTCTTTCGTTGGATATTTTAAAAAAAAATATGGGTCTCGTCTGCAGAAAGTAGTAATAGATGCTGGTTTTACATGTCCTAATAGAGATGGAAAAGTAGGGTTTGGCGGATGTACTTACTGCGATAATGCTTCATTCCATCCTAATTATAGTACTAATGATAAGGATATTATAAAACAGATAGATGAAGGTATAGAATTCCATAGAAGAAGATATAAACATACAACGAAATATTTAGCTTATTTTCAACCTTATTCTAATACATACGCTCCTTTAGATTATTTAAAAAAAGTTTATGAAGAGGCATTATCACATCCTCAAGTAGTAGGTATTGTTGTAGGTACTAGACCGGATTGTGTTGATGAACAAAAACTAGATTATTTAGCAGAGCTTGCTAAAAAATATGTTGTAATAGTCGAATATGGTATTGAGTCTGTTTACGATAAAACATTAAAACGAATAAATAGAGGTCATACTTTTTCTGAAGTTAAGAAAGCTGCTAAAATGACTGCAGATAGAGGATTGCAACAAGGAGCCCATATAATTTTTGGTCTTCCTGGTGAGACGAAAGAGGATATGATGAATTATGCTTCATTTATTAATGATTTACCATTGTCTTCTTTAAAAATTCACCAATTACAAATAATTAGAGGTACGAAGATGGAACGAGAATTTCTCATGCATCGTGAAGATTTCGTAGAATTTGGATTGGATGAATATATTGATTTTATAGTTGATTTCTTAGAATGTTTGAGACCTGATTTATATATTGAACGTATAGCAGGAGAGGTTCCTCCTCGTTTTGTAAATGAAATGCCTTGGGGAAAAGTGCGAAATCTCGATTTATTGCATATGTTGGATAAGAGGTTGGAGGAGAGAGATACTTATCAAGGAGCTAAGCTATAGGATAAGTTATAGAGTATATAATTAGAATATTAAACCTAACAATATAATTATGAAAAAGTATATATTATTTGCGATTCTAGTCATGTTTACCTATATATCCTATGCTCAAACTACATATAAATTAGATAAAGATGTCTCCTATGTTTCTTCTTCTGAGACAGATTCTTACAAGTTAGAACGATGTAAAGTCGATATTTATTATCCTGAAAATAAAGATAAATTTTCTACTTTAATATGGTTTCATGGTGGTGGTATGGAGATGGGAGAAAAATACATTCCTGAAGAAATTAAGAATAAAGGAATAGCTGTAGTATCTGTAAATTATAGACTAAGTCCTAA
>JBAYDV010000027.1:0-22897 GCA_041668045.1 Bacteroidales bacterium
AAAATATTTCCTCTTTTTTTATAATTTGTGCAGTATTTTGATTTTTTAGCATTTAACTATTAGATGCGGCTTCATAGCTATGAATAAAAATAAAATTTTAGAAGACATATATAAAAGATATGCAGGGCGAATGTTGTCGATCTGTAAGAGGTATGTCGTCGATGAAAATTTAGCTATGGATTTAATGCAAGATGCATATATTCAGATATATAAACATCTGGAGACATTTGAGAATCGAGGAGAAGGTTCTATGAAAGCATGGATGGAAAAGATAACTGTAAACACATGTTTACAATATTTAAGAAAAAAAGATTTGCTAAGAAATAGTAAAGATATTTCTGAAGATAATTATTCCATCATAACTAATGATAATATTATTGAAAAAAATTCTATTAGCATATTGGAAGACAGTGTTAAAGCTATTCCGAAAGAAGTATTAATGCATTTTATAGAAAAACTTCCTACTGGATATAGAACGGTATTTAATATGTATGTTTTTGAAAATATGTCGCATAAAGAAATAGCATTAAGACTTGGTATTAAAGAAAAAAGTTCATCTTCTCAGTACTTTAGAGCTAAAAAATTGTTGGCCAAGATGATATTAGTATATAAACAGCATAATACTGAATATTATGAATAATAACAAACAAGATAAATGGGTTAATGAATTAAAGCAGCGTTTAGATAATTATTCTGAATCGATAGATGAAAATTCATTTGTTTTACTTAAAAAGAAAATAGATGAACAAAATAAAATAAACTTTTCTAACAAAAGAAAAATAATTTTCTGGTCAAGTGGAATAGCTGCAATTGGCTTGTTATTTTTGTTTTTAACTATGTTTCATGGTTTTCTTAATAATGATTTAAATATTCAAAATATAGACTTTAATAGATCAGGAATAATCCAAACTCGGCGACCGGCTATCATTGCTAGAATTAATCCTATTAAACAAATAAGAGACATGTCAAATCGACAGAATAGGATGGCTAATATAGATGAAGATATTATAAATAATCTATCTGAACATTCATCTAAAGAGCGTAATGCCAATGTCAAAGAAGATAATAATGATAGTCCTCGCAGTGCACACAAGAATATTGCAAATAATAGTGAATATTTACAAGGTAATACTTCTCAATATATAGAGGGCAATACAGAGAAAATATATGTTCATAAAAGAAATTATAGTATCGCTTTAATCACTGGAGGAGGTGCAATGATTAATAATAGTTCTAATTTAGGAACTAATTATAATGAAATGAGATTTTGTTGTAATATGCTTAATTTTGATAATGTTCTTTATACTAATAATAATCCTGTATATACTGATTATGATTTTGATTATAAGGTACCTTTAACATTTGGTTTGTTACTTAGGAACAATATATCTGGAACTAGATTTGCTTTAGAGAGTGGAATACAAATGACTAAGATGTCAACAAATATAACTGGTTCAGAAAATAGGTCTGCTAATTGTGATTTTATATATGTAGGACTTCCTATTAGATTTTCTTATAATATTATTTCAAAACCAAAATTTTCATCTTATATATCATTAGGTTTTACTATAGAGAAATGTATATCCACTAATTATAAAGGAGAGGATATGATTTATTTTACAAATGAAAATAAAGTTAAGAATATGAGTGAAATAACACCTCAAGATATGCCATGGCAGTTATCAAATACTTTATCTTTTGGTGTACAAGGAAGATTAACTTCTTCTGCTAGTATTTTTGTTGAACCAGGTTTAATCTATTATTATAAAACAAAAGATTCTTTAATTCCAAATATGAGAAAAGAATATCCATTTAATATGAATATGATGTTCGGTATAAGATTTAATCTATAATATATAACTAAATATAAAAAAGCTGCACTATATTAAATTGAAATAGTGCAGCTTAACTTTTATGTGAAGAATTATTAAAATGATTTATTGTTCAAAATCATAAGTATATGTTTCAATTCCGTCAGTAGTATTTACTGTGATCTTTAAGCCCTTAGTATTTAACATATCTGAAGGAATAGGAAATGATACTATACCATTATAGCTAGTATAATTTTGTGTGTCCTCCATGGCATTATGTGCGAAAGTTAAATTATAATATCCCTCGTTATCTATTGGTAATTCATCATTTATAGCGTCAGCTGCCAAATCATCACCTAGATAAATTATATGTTGAGTATTAGAAATTCCACTAGTTGGGAATGAGAACTCGATATTTATATAAGTTGATAAATTATCTCCACCATTTGAAAACCAAGTATTATTGATATTAATAGGGTCACTTCCTAAAGTGTCTATTTCTTCCGTTTTTATTATGTCCTTGGTAAGTATGCTAGATATTTGTTTAATATTTATAAAAGTTCTCGTATTAGAAGAATTAGCAGGTTCTTGTGAATCTTCTAAAGTAAAATAAATAAAAGCCCTCTGTTCGTCTCGGCTTATATTTAAATTGTCAAAATAGGTTGACTGTTCATCAGTAGTGTATAAACGAATCGAATCATCTGTAAATATCGCATAGCTATCAGGAGGGAAGTTTTTACTAATAGTTATAAAAGAAGAGTACATAGTCTCATTATCACTATCATCACAAGATGATGTGAAAAATATCATACTTAATGATAATACTGCAAGTAAAATTGAAGAAATTTTTTTCATTATTGTAAATTTTATTTTTATGTTATATTACATGATATAAATACGTCATTGATTAAAATACTGCATATGTCCTGGAAGTTTTTTAACATTAATTTTACATATTTATAAACTAACTGATTTTTAGACTTTTAAATAAAAAGATATATAGAGTTGGAATTGTGAGAAATAATCTTTATTTTTGCGAACTCTTTCCTGAAAAGGAAATTATAAATATTGTCTAACTACTTAGTAATAAATTAATTAAAATGACTAAAGAAACAGAAAAATTAGCTGAAGAGACTCCTAAAGAGGAAGCTTCTAAAGCAGCTTCTACAGAACAAGTAGAAGGTACTAAAGCAGAAGCCCCTAAAGAAGAGACTCCTACAACAGAGACTCCTAAAGAAGAGAAAAAAGAGTCTGCAGAGGTTGTAGATGCTACTAAAAAACGTAAAAGCAACGCATCAGTTCCAGTTGATAAATTCGATTGGAGTGCTTTTGAACAAGATGCAGACTATGGCGAAGATAGAAAAGTCGTAGAAGAAAAATATGACAGCACATTATCTAAAGTAACTGAAAACGAAATCGTAGAAGGTACTGTAATGGCTGTTACCAAAAGAGAAGTTCTTGTAAATATAGGTTACAAGAGTGAAGGTGTCGTAAATATTAACGAGTTTCGCTATAATCCAGATTTAAAAGTTGGTGATAAAGTAGAAGTTTACGTTGAAAATATTGAAGATAAAAAAGGACAATTAGTTCTTTCACATAAAAAAGCTCATGCACTTCGTTCATGGGATCTTGTTAATGAAGCATACGAAAACGGTGATATCGTTAAAGGTTATGTTAAATGTCGTACTAAGGGTGGTATGATCGTTGATTTATTCAGCATCGAAGCATTCTTACCAGGTTCTCAAATTGATGTTAAACCAATTAGAGACTATGATATGTATGTTAACAAAACTATGGACTTTAAAGTTGTTAAAATTAACAACGAATTCCGTAATGTAGTAGTTTCTCATAAAGCTCTTATCGAGGCTGAAATCGAGGCTCAGAAAGCTGATATTATCGCAAAACTTGAAAAAGGACAAATCCTAGAAGGAACAGTGAAAAACATCACTTCTTATGGTGTATTCGTTGATTTAGGTGGCGTTGATGGTTTAGTTCATATCACAGACCTTTCATGGGGTAGAATTAATCACCCTGACGAGGTTGTTTCTTTAGATCAAAAAATTAAAGTAGTTATACTTGACTTTGATGAAACTAAGAAAAGAATCGCTTTAGGTCTTAAACAACTTACTCCTCATCCATGGGATTCACTAGATCCTAACTTGAAAGTAGGTGATACTGTTAAGGGTAAAGTAGTAGTTCTAGCTGATTACGGTGCATTCGTAGAAATTCAACCAGGTGTTGAAGGTCTAATCCATGTATCAGAAATGTCATGGTCACTTCACTTACGTAGTGCTCAAGACTTCTTGAAAGTTGGAGACGAAGTAGAGGCTTGTATCTTAACTCTTGATAGAGAAGATAGAAAAATGTCTCTTGGTATCAAACAATTGAAACAAGATCCATGGGCTGATATCGAAAGTAAATACCCAGTTGGTTCAAAACATACAGCTAAAGTACGTAACTTCACTAACTTCGGTGTATTCGTAGAATTAGAAGAAGGTGTAGATGGTTTAGTTCATATAAGTGATCTTTCTTGGACTAAGAGAATCAAACATCCATCTGAATTTACATCAATTGGAGCTGATATTGAAGTAGTAGTATTAGAAGTCGATCAAAAAAATCGTCGTCTAAGTTTAGGACACAAACAACTTGAAGAAAATCCATGGGATGTATTCGAGACTGTATTTACTATAGGTTCTGAGCATGAAGGTACTATAGCTAATTTCATAGATAAAGGTGCTATCGTCGCTCTTGAATATGGTATAGAAGGTTTTGTTTCTATCAAAAATCTAGCAAAAGAAGATAACTCTACTGCTAAAGTTGATGAAAAACTTAAATTCAAAGTAATTGAATTTAATAAAGCCAATAAGAAAATAGTTCTTTCTCATACAAGAACTTGGCAAGAACCAACTAAAGCTGAAGAAGCTTCTGAGAAGAAACAAGCTGGAAATAATGCACAAAATGCCGTTAAGAAAATGAATTCTAATATGGAAAAAACCACTTTAGGTGATATCTCAGATTTAGCAGCATTGAAAAAATCAATGGAAAACGAGGAAAATAAATAATGGACCTCTCATTTACATCTTTAGGTTTTGCTTCGGCTTTACCTACAGTTGATAGATTCCCAAGCGCTCACATACTTAAAGTATGTGGGCGTTTGTTCCTTATTGACTGTGGTGAAGGTGCTCAAATTCAGATGAAGAAATTTGGGATAAGTATGTTGAAAATCGACGAAATTTTCATTTCGCATCTCCATGGAGATCATATATTTGGTATTTTTGGATTATTATCGACTATGTCTATGCTGAATCGTAAAAGTGATATAACGATCTTCGCTCCTGCCGATTTTAAATCAATACTTGATTTCTTTATGAATAATTTTGGTGAAGATATAGGATATAAAATTATTCATCATGTCGTATCTTGTACAAAGATAGAAGAAGTATTCTCTAATAAGAATATAGTAGTTAAGGCTTTTCCTTTAAAACATCGAATAGAAACATTCGGTTATCTTTTTCAGCAGAAAGAACATAATAGAAACATGATAAAGGAAAAGATTAATGAATATAAGATTAGTATAGATGAGATTAATTTATTGAAATCTAAAAATAACGTAATACGAAAGGATGGAACGATACTTGAATGGAAAGATGTTACGTATGAAAGATTTCAAGCTAAGAGTTTCGCCTATTGTTCAGATACAAGACCATTTCCTGAATTATGTAATTGGATATCAGGTGTAAATTTGCTTTATCACGAATCAACTTATACAGATGATATGAAGGATAAAGCTTATGAAAGATTTCATTCGACAGCAGCAGACGCTGCTATATGTGCGAAAAAAGCAGGTGCCGATAAATTATTATTAGGTCATTTCTCATCGAGATATCAAGACTTAAATGTATTTGAAAAAGAGGCTAGGGCTATTTTCACTGAATCATATATAACAGAGGCTGGAAGAGAATATGAAATTTAATATAAATATTAAAGAAACAATGAAAAGAATTATAATAGTATTATTTTGTGCTTTCTGTTTGGGAAGTTGTTCTGCTAAAGCTCAGCAGAAGAATCCTAATTCTTCAAGGATTGATAAAGAGTACAAAACAGCCATGACCAAATATAATTCTATGTTGGAATATATCAAATATTACTACATGGATACGGTCAATATTAATAAAATTTCCGAAACTATTCTAAAAGATTTGATGGAGCAATTAGACCCTCATTCTGTTTATATTTCTGCAGATGAAGTAGCTAAGATGAATGAGCCATTAGAAGCAGAATTCGACGGAATAGGTGTGCAATTCGCTATAATTAAAGACACCTTAACTGTACAGAATCCAGTGGCTGGTGGACCTTCAGAGAAAGTGGGCATTCGTGCAGGAGATAAAATTATTGGAGTAGATGGAGAGCAAATCTCGGGTAAAGAATTAACTAATGATAAAGTCTTTAAACTATTACGAGGAGAAAAAGGAACAAAGGTAGATCTTCAGATTTGGAGAGTACCTTTCGGCAGGGCATATAAAGATGGAGAAAAATTAGACTTCACAGTAGTAAGAGATAAAATTCCAATTAAAAGTCTGGCAGCATCTTATCAAGCAGAACCTGGTGTAGCTTATATCAAATTAAGCAGATTCGCAGCTACTACCTACGAAGAGATGATGAATGCCTTAGAGAATTTAGACGCCAATAAAGGTATTATAATAGATTTACGTGGCAATGGTGGTGGCTATCTGGGGCAAGCTATGTCGATATCGAATGAGTTTCTCGAGAAGGATGAGTTAATGCTTTACACGACAGGAAAAAATGCCAGACCAATGAATATTAAATCAGATGGAAAAGGACATTATAAAAAGACACCTTTAGTATTATTAGTGGATGGAAATTCTGCTTCTGCATCTGAAATAGTATCTGGTGCAATACAAGATTGGGACAGAGGTATTATAGTAGGACGTAAAACTTTTGGAAAAGGCCTTGTGCAACAGCAGTTTCCTTTAGGTGATGGATCTATGATAAGATTAACAGTAGCCCGTTATCATACTCCTTCAGGTAGAGTTATTCAAAGACCTTATGAAAATGGCAATGCTTCAGATTATTATGCTGACTTTATTAAGAGATATATGGACGGAGAGACTTTCCATAGAGATAGCATACATTTTCCAGATTCTTTAAAATATACCACTCTAAGAACTAAAAGAACAGTATATGGAGGTGGTGGAATTATGCCAGATGTCTTCGTTCCTCAAGATACCACAGCTAATTCTATGTATTATTCTAATTTACTTAGAAAAGGAATAATACCAGAGTTTGTAAATAGATATGTAGATAAGTATAGAACAACATGGAAAAAAGAATATACTAGTTTTTCTCAGTTTCAGTCTAACTTTAAGATATCTGATGACTTTTTCAATGGTTTAATTGATTATGCTACTAAGCAAGGCGTAAAAAAGGTGCCTGCAGATATAGCTAAATCAAAAGAAGATTTGAAATTATATATGAAAGCTCTTACTGCTGGTCTTGTGCTACAAGATGCTGATTTCTATAAAGTAATGAACTCAGGTAGAGATAAAGAGTTTAAAAAAGCTATAGAGGTAATCAATAACTGGAATGAGTATTCTTCTAAAATGTTAGATACGCAATCTGTCGTAGGAACACTATAAAAATATAGAATAATTATTTATTCACTTTTTAAACGTTCGTTAAGTGCCTTATGGTACTGGCGAGCGTTTTTTAAATGTTCAGAATAACTAGCTGCGAAATTATGTTGTCCATCGAAAGTAGGACGAGCGCAGAAGAATAAATATTTTGATTTATAACCACTAAGAACGGCATCTATGGCTGCAATACTTGGCGTATTTATTGGCCCTGGAGGTAGTCCGCGATATTTATATGTGTTATATGGAGAATCAACCTTAAGATGTTTACTAAGAATTCTCTTTATATTTGGGTCTTGTTGAATTACGGCGTACCAAACTGTGGGATCGGCTTGAAGTTTCATATGTCGATGCAGTCTATTCAGATATACGCTAGCGATTATAGGCTGCTCAGGTTCATAATTACTTTCACCCATTACTATTGAAGCTAGGATAATAACTTCTTTCTGTGATAGATTTAATGCTTTAGCTTGAGCGATACGTTTATCATTCCAAAATTTCTTATATTCTTTATTAAATCTTAAAATAACAGATTTTGGCGAAGCTGTCCAATAAAATTCGTATGTATTAGGAATAAACATTCCTATGTAGTTGGCTCTGTCAAATCCTAAGGAGTCTCTCAATAGTGTATCAGAAAGAGCAGCTGCGAAGGCAGATGAGTCTGCCATGAATGAGTAACTAAGTTTTTTCGATATTTGTTCAAGATTTCTGCAATATCCTCTAAAAACTATATTTATAGGTGTCTGCCATCCATTATAGAACATTCTTACTAGGTATTGATTGTTCATGTCTTTTTTTAATAGATAACAGCCGGCAGTTAAATGCTCATCTAATTTGTTATGCGTAGCTAAACGTTTAAATGAGGCATAATGACGTAAAATATCTTTACTCTTAAGAGTGTCTAACAGATTATCTATTGTTTCATCAGGGTAAATTTTGATATATTGACTTTCTGTGCTTTTTACATTTGGAGCTTTTCTTATGTAAATATATCTTGCAGTAATGAATAGTAATATTATTAATAATAGAAAAATGATGAATCTTATTATTTTATAATTATGTCTATTATTTTTTTTTGAATTTTTATTTTTCATTTTTTTGACGACGAAGATAAATTTTATCTCCTGGATAAAGGATTGAATTAAAAGATAGATTATTATATTTTATGATTTTATCTATTCTTATAGCATATTTTTGAGAAATTCCATAATATGTATCTCCTTTCTCTGCTATATGATAATCAAGATGACGAGCTGCTTTGGCTTGTTTAATTTCTAGATATACTTTAGTACCTGGCAGTAGTTCGTGGTTTTCTTTTAGATCATTAAAGCGTAAAATTTCTTTTAGGAATAGGTTATATTCATTAGCGATATCTTTATAAGTGTCACCTTCTTTTGATAATATGAATACAGTACGATTTATTTTATATAGAATTCTATTACGATTATATTTGTAGAAATAAGATTTCTTCAATGGCTTATAAATTTGTGCTGCTTTTAACTCGTTAGGAGTAGGTGGTATAATATTATGAAATTTCTTGTTCTTTCCAATAACTATTTCATCATATTGTTGAAGATTATATTGTTCTATTATACTTATAAGTCTATTAGGATATTTAGGATCTGTAGCATAACCTGCAGCTTTTAATCCAAATGCCCATCCTTTATAATCAGATAGAGGAAGATCAAATAGTGATGAATAACGAGAACTATATCTTAAAAAGTCGCAGTGATCTTGATAAGATTCGCGTACATTTTTATATTTTCTAAAACATTCGTTGCGTTTATCATCATCATGTTTAATGGTCGCACCTGACCAATTATGGCATTTAATGCCAAAATGATTGTTTCCCTTAGTGGCTAAAACAGAATTACCATTATTAGATTCGAGGCAAGCTTGAGCAAGCGTAATACTTGCAGGTATTCCATAAGATTTCATATCTCTTATGGCGATGTCTTTATATTGTTCTATGTATTGTCGTCTGGTATTATCGGCATGTATCGCATTTGAATAACTTAAAAAGTTTATGCAAAAGACGAATATCCATAAAAAATTATTTTTCATCGTAATTATTTATTAGTTTACAAATATACAAAATATCAGTGGATATCATGTATAGAACGTAAATTGCTAATAAATAAAATTTTGTATATTTGTATAATTGAAATCAAAACAAAATGACAGAGAAAAAACTTGTAATAAATTATAAACAATATAATTCTATAGCAGAGCTTGACCAAAAGGATCAAGAATTGTTGTCAAAAGCTATTGAAGCTACCAAAGGTTCTTATGCTCCATATTCTAATTTTAATGTAGGTGCTGCCGTGAGAATGAGTAATGGTGAGATAGTGAAAGGTGCTAACCAGGAAAATGCAGCTTATCCTTCTGGATTATGTGCTGAAAGAACTGCTATATTTTCTGCCCATGCTAATTTTCCTGATGAATATATCGAGGCTATAGCATTGACTGGCGCTAAGAATGGTTCTCTTATGCCTTCAATAACTTATCCATGTGGTGCATGCCGTCAGGTAATGTCTGAGTCTCAGACTCGTGCGGGTAAAAATATTAGAATTATAATAGGTTCTGCTAATAAAATAGTGGTGTATGATTCTGTGGAGGATATATTGCCTTTCCAGTTTGATAATTTAGAATAATTAAAAAAATATTTGTAGAGAAGAAATTCTTTCTTATATTTGCATCGGGTAAGTCATACACGACCAGCTCCTATTTAATCCCCCAGGACCGGAAGGTAGCAAGGGCGTAATGGTTGTAGCGGTGCGATGTATTCAGCTTACCCTTTTTTTATATTCTATAAAGAAGAAGCTTTAGAAGATATATTTTGAATATTAAAGGTAATAAAATGAAAATAGCAGTAGGACTTTCTGGTGGAGTCGATTCAAGTGTAGCAGCATTATTATTAAAGCGACAAGGTTATGATGTATTTGCACTCTTTATGCAGAATTGGCATGATACAGAAGGAACTTTACATGGAGCATGCGAGTGGGAAGAAGATTATCAAGTGGCTCAGATGGTAGCTAAAAAAATAGGTATCCCTATTCATTTTGTAGATCTATCAGAAGAATATCATAAACGTGTGGTTGATTATATGTTCGCAGAATATGATAAGGGGCGTACTCCTAATCCTGATGTGCTGTGTAACAGCGAAATTAAATTTGATGCATTTATTAAGAGTGCTGAAGCTTATGGTGCTGATGTAGTAGCCACAGGACATTATTGCCAGAAAAAGACAGAAACTACTCCTGATGGACAGGTGCATAGAATTATAGCAGGTAAAGATTCAAATAAAGATCAGACTTATTTTTTATGCCAATTAGATCAGAGTCAGTTAGCTAAGGCTATGTTTCCAATAGGTCATTTAACTAAACCAGAGGTTCGTAAAATAGCTAAAGAAGCAGGATTACCAAGTGCAGAGAAAAAAGATTCACAAGGAATTTGCTTCGTTGGAAAAGTAGATTTGCCGGTTTTTTTACAGCAACAACTGAAGGCTAAGGATGGTCAGGTAGTCGAAATTTTTAAAGATTTTTATGATGGTCTTGATGCATATCCAGGTTATGGACGTGTTGATGATACTGATCAGGTTATAGATAGAAGTGAAGAGTTAAAAAATATTCCCGTAAAAGATGGTGATTTGGTGATCGATAGAAATAAGGGAAATAATATGTCTGAGGATAAGCGAGGCTTTATTTTAAGTAATGGTGTTTGGGATAAGCTAAAATCTATGGATGGTGAGGAGCTTGATAAGACTTTGAAAGATATAACTGCTGTTTATAAATATAAAATAGAGGATGGTAAAATTATAGGGAAGCATTTCGGTGCTCAGTTTTTTACTATCGGACAGAGAAAGGGCTTGAATATAGGTGGTCATAAGGAGTCTATTTTCGTTATTGAAACGAATATTAAAGATAATATTATTTATGTAGGTGAGGGGCATAAACACCCTGGATTATTACGTAAAGCTGTATATATCACATCTGATGAAATTCATTGGATAAGAGAGGATCTGGCTATGGAAGTGGGTGAATCACGAGATTATTTGGTTCGCGTGAGATATCGTCAACCTCTTCAACGTGCTACTCTTTATCGCCGTAAGGATGGTATGTATATAGTGTTCCAGGTGCATCAACGAGGTATTAGTGCTGGACAGTTCGCTGTGTGGTATGATGAAAATACTCTTGAAATGCTAGGTTCAGGAGTGATGAGCAGATAATTCTTTATTCACAAATATCTGCGAATTTGACTGTGGTAAATTGACTTAAGAATTCGACGAGTTTATAAGGTGACATCTCTACTTGATATCCTTTTTTACCACCACTGAAAGTTATAGTTTCTGATAATTCTGCTAGTTCTTCTATTATAGTAGGAAAAGTTTTTTTCATGCCAATAGGGGAGCAACCTCCATGCACATATCCGGTTAGTGGTAGTAAATCTTTCTGTTTAAGCATCTGTATGCTTTTAACACCTGCTGCGCTAGCTGCCTTTTTAAGATTTAGTTTAGAATTTACAGGAATGACGAAAACAAAATTTTCTTTAGTGTTGGCTATGGTAACCAAAGTTTTAAATACTTGATCTGGGTTTTCTCCTAGAGATTTGGCTACTTGCATTCCATCTGTTATGCTACTATCAAATGTGTGTTCAATGTATTGATAACCAAACTGTTCTAGCAGTCTCATTACATTGGTTTTATTTACTTTGCTATTTGATTGTTTATTCGCCTTAGACATGATAATTAGACTATAATTCTAAAGATAAAAAGAGAGCCTCTCATCGGACTTGAACCGACGACCTGCTCATTACGAATGAGCTGCTCTACCAACTGAGCTAAAGAGGCATGAAAAATGAAGTGCAAATATAATAATAAATTCTATCTTTGTGAAGTGAATAATACAGATATTTTAATAATTGGAGGGGGAGCCTCAGGAATGATGGCTGCTATAACTGCTGCAGAGGCAGGAAAAAAGGTTATATTATTAGAAAAACGACCTAATTGTGGAACAAAATTATTGATTACAGGTAAAGGCCGTTGTAACTTGACTAATATGAATCCATGGCCTGACTTCTCGCCACATGTTCATAATAACGCCTCCTTTTTTAAGCCAGCTTTTTATAATTTCTCAAATCAGGATACGCTTGACTTTTTCGAGAAATCAGGGATGTCTACACAAGTGCAACGTGGAAATCGTGCGTATCCTGCTTCAGAGAGAAGTCGGGATGTTCTTGATACGCTATTAAGAAGAATGCGTGCACTGCAGGTAGATATTCGTTATAATTCATCAGTATCATCTATAACAGTAAATGGCAATGCAGACCCTGTAGCACCTGATACAAGCCGGTTTAGTGTATCTTGCATTGATTCTAAAAATGATAGAGCGGGACGCCATCTTGCTTTAGCTGTTTATACAGCTAAAGCGCTAATTGTCGCCACAGGCGGATTGTCTTATCCTCTTACTGGTTCTACTGGTGATGGCTATAAATTCGCGAAACAACTTGGCCACAAAGTGACTTCAACATTGCCCTCACTAACTGCTCTGAAGCCTAAAAAATATAGCAGCGACTTTCACAATATCAGTTTGCGAAATATAAGGATGGATTTGTATGTTAACGAGAATATGGAGCAGTCTGAATTTGGGGAGATGACTTTTACTAATGGAGGAATCGAAGGTGCGCTTGGTTTCAGACTGAGTCGTCGTGCTGTTAAGGGTGTGGCGAATGGACAAAAGGTTTATGTGATTCTCGATTTAAAACCAGCTGTTAGTGTTGAGCAGCTTAAAAATCGTTTAAATGGGATTATCATAGATTTAAAGATTAGTCAACGAGAAGTGTCTCATACATCTGTGAGGGTTATGAAGCAAGTGTTAGCGAAGTTTATGCCTCGAAATCTTATCCAACCTTTTTTATCATATAATGAAGGCATTAATATAGAAAAACTCCCTGTTGCTTTGAAAAATTGGAGGTTTGATATAGTCTCTTATGTTGGTTATGAGCGTTGCGTGATTACAAACGGAGGAGTGTCGATAAAAGAAATTTCGAGAAAGACTATGGAGTCTAAGAAGATCAAGCATCTGTATTTTTCAGGAGAAATTATTGATTTGGATGCTGATACAGGTGGATATAATCTCCAAATAGCTTTTTCTACAGGTGTACTTGCTGGACGTGCAGCAGCAGCTGATTTATAATTAAAATTCTATTTCTAGTCCGTCGTATGCAGGTTCGATATTGAAAGGAGCTACTTCTTTCTTTAAATCTTTATATCTAGGAAGAGCATGAGAAAGGTGAGTTAGATAGCTATGTTTTGCCCCAACTTTTTTACACATATCTATCGCTTCAGGTAATGATAAGTGTGATATATGATAAGGACGACATACAGTATTTATAACGAAATAATCTAGACCTTTCAGTTTTTCATATTCTGATTCTGGAAGGTGTTTTACATCTGTTAAATAAGCGAAATTTCCAAAGCGAAAACCAAGAACCGGGAGTTTGTAATGCATCGCTCTAATAGGGATAATTTCAACGTCTTTTATTTTGAAAGGTTCTTCGTTAATAAGATGTATATCAAAACTTGGTGCTCCCGGATATTTTTTCTCAGCGAAAGCATAATAAAATTGATTTTTTAAAGATTGATAAACATTTTCTTCACAATATATTGGTAGTGATCCTTTAAAAAAATAATTAAAAGATCTGACGTCGTCGAGTCCTCCTGTGTGGTCTATATGCTTATGAGTTAGTAAGATACCATCAAGATAAGCTAAGTTTTCTCTAAGCATTTGTTGCCTGTAATCAGGACCAGCATCTACTAATAGCTTTAAGCCTTCATATTCTACATATATTGATGATCTTAATCTTTTATCTTTAGGATCAGTGGATGTACATACATTACAATTACAACCTATCATAGGAACGCCTTGAGAAGTGCCAGTTCCTAGGAAAATTACTTTATTACTACTCATAAATACAAAAGTAATGACTTTTATTTAAATGTGCTTATTTTTTTTCTAAAAGACACTCTTTTTACTATAATATTTTAGTATTTTTGTATCGTATATTTAAAGAACTGAATTATAAAAACATATAAAAAAATATTGTTTTGCGTGCTGATTTTTATAGCACTGATTCCTATAGCAGGATATATAGTCTTACAAGTACCTAGTATGCAAACAAGCCTTGCTAAACAGGCAGTTAAGCAGATAGATAGTAGAATTACAGGACATGCCTCTATAGATAAAATTTTTATAGTTTTTTTTAATAAAGTGATTTTACAGGATTTATCACTAGTATCTGAAGATGGTGATACCATAGCTTCTTTTGATAAATTTTCTGCAAGTATTTCAGCCAGATATTTATTTAAAGGACAGCTTAAGTTTAAAAGAGTTATGTTAAGCAATGGCTATTTCGCTTTAGAAAAGTTTAGTAAGCGAAATGGAGATACCAATATAGCCAGGCTCTTTATCCAGAAAGAAGATAATAAGAAGAAAGCTACTGTCGCGACTAATGTAAGTGATATTGATATAGCAGAACTTAGAGTAAAAAATTTCACATTTAAATATCTTTCAGATACTATACCTCCTAAAAAAAACGGGAAAGAACGAGTTTTAGATTATCATTGTATAAATTATTTTAATACTGTGATTTCTAATCTAAATCTAAGACTTAAGAATTTCAATTATTCAAATGGAGAATTAAGTTGTCGAATGAGTGATCTTTCTTGTAAAGAACTATGTGGATATGAGATAAAACATCTAAGGGCATTATTAAATCTTAATGGAAAAGGTCTTTACTTAACCAATATGGAGCTAGAAGACGAATTCTCATATATAAGAGCGAATAATTTTGATTTATTATATGATAGTAGTGATGCTTTTAAAAATTTCGAGAAAGAGGTGACCTTTAATGTTAATTTCAGAAATACTAAATTAGATTTTAGGTCTATAGGTCGTTTCGCATATAAATTAAAGAATAATAATTTACTATTGAATTTCGATGGAGATGTAAAAGGTCCTTTAGATCATCTTGTTTGTAATAATATGGTTATCGCGACTGAGTCAGATAGTACTCAGTTAAGATTATCTGCAGATTTAAGGCATGTTACTTCCATAGATTCTTCTTACTTTAATCTGCATATAGATAATACGACTACCTATCTCTCAGAAATTAAAAGATTTATAACACTATTTTCTCATAAATCTCCAAAATCTTCTTTCGGGCAAATTATACCAGAAGTAAAATATACTATGAATGGAGAATTTCAAGGGGATTATCATAATGTGAATCTTTTTTATGCAGATATAAAATCTGAAGCAGGAGATGTGAGTATAAAAGATTTTTCACTACATCAAAAAAATGGTATTACCACACTGAAAGGAATAGTTAAGACTAAAGATGTATCTCTAAAAGATATATTAGAAAATCCTCAATTCGGTGATTTGACTATTAATACAGGTTTTTCAGCGAATATAGCAAATGATTCACAAGGTAGATTATCTATTAATCTAGATAGTTTACGAATTAAAAAATTTGGATATAACGGATATAATTATTCAAATATTTTCGCGATAGGAAATTACTCAGACAAAAAATTCGATGGTCGAATAATAGGGCATGATCCAAATCTTGATTTTCTTTTACAAGGAATATTTTCTCTATCAGAAGGTAAAAAAGATAAAATCTATAATTTATATGCTGATGTACCATATGTTGATTTATCTGCTTTAAATTTCTATCATAAAGATAAAAAGTTCGTAGTAAAAATGAAGGCTATGGTTAATGTGAATTATCTTGATAGCCTGAATTTATACGGCAATGTATCTGTTCATGATGTGCAAATAGATGATGCAAATGGGCAGCATAAGCTCGGTAATTTAGAAGTATCTTCTTTCACGAAACAAGGAGATTACTCACTTCATGCTATGTCTAATTTCTTCGGATTAACACTTGAAGGAAACAATTCTCCAGCTTTATTTATTTCGAAAATGAAATATCTATTGCTAGGGAAACAATATGGCCATATATTCAAAACAGATTCTATTTTTCATAACTTAAATTATAAACTGAAATTAGATACATACGATTCAAAAGAACTATGTTCAGTATTTTCACCAAGTTTATATCTAGCAGAGCAGTCTAGATTTATGATAGAGTTAGATGAAAAAGATAACTTAAGAATGAATTTATCTTCTAAAGGAATAGGCATCAGCGGAAAATACATCAAAGATATAGATGCTAATCTTAAAAATAAAGCTGATAGTCTCCTATGTGATATAAAAACTGGAGAATCTATGATAGGAGCTTTAGAAATGGATCATAATAATCTTAAATTAACTTCATCAGGAGGAGTAGTTAACTTATTTTTTAACAGCTTAAATGATTCAGATTCGAACAATGAAGTTAATATTGTAACAGATTTATTTTTTAGTAGAGATTCTATAGGACACTTATTTACTAACTTCGATTTTAAAGAATCTACTATAAAAGTCAATGGTTATAAATGGATATTCAAACCTTTTAATCTTACATATGGTTATCACTTTTATAAAATAAATGATTTTTCATTGTTATCAGGAGGAAAAACACTGACAATAGATGGACAAGTAAGTCAAAATCCTAATGATATATTAAAAATGACATTAAATCAGTTTGATATAGCTCTATTAAATAATTTCTTTAAAAATGAATTTAAAATGTCTGGCCATTTTACTGGAGACATTTACATGCATGATTTATTTGGTTCTCCTATGATTATGGCAAATATTGGAGGAAAAGATATTTCACTTTTTGACAATAAACTAGGAGAAATTAAATTAATGAGTAAATGGGATAATAATAATAAAAGGTTTAATCTTTTATTGACCAATAAATACTTGAATAATTATCCATTAAATATTTCTGGATATTACAAACCGGAAGGGAAAAATATTAGGATGAATGTATCGTTAAACGATTTTGCATTAACTTATATAGAGCCTTTTGTGTCAAAATATATAAGCAACCTATCAGGAACCCTTTCTGGACAAATAGTTTTATCTGGAACGCCTCAAAAATTAAATTTAATAAGCCAGGATACAAGATTTAATAAGTATAGTTTTACTCCAAAAATAAACAATGTATCTTATACCCTTGATGGCCCTTTGGATTTTCATAAAGATGGAGCGATTTTTAAGGATGTGACCCTGAGTGATACTTATGGTAATAAAGCTATTATAAGTGGTGGTATTAATTATAAATTTTTCAAGAATCTAGACTTTAATACCAATATCAAATTTACGAATCTAGAACTATTAGACACTAAGAAAGGTTATTCTGTCTCAAATTTCTATGGTAAAGCATTCGCTAGTGGGGATGTTAAGATAAAAGGACCATTAAATAACCTTTTATTAAATATTGATGTAGCTACTGATAATAAAACAGTAGTTCATATACCTCTATCTTCTTCTATGTCAGCGTCTGAAAGTAAACTATTAACATTTACAGAAAGAAAAAAAGATTTATCTACTGTCGATTATTTTGAAAAAAGTTTTCAAAAACAAATAGAAGAAAAAAGTAAAAATTCAAATATTAAATTAAATCTTAGTGCTAAGATCAATCCAGATGCTGAGCTCTATGTAGAAATCAATGAGGCTACAGGTGATATAGTTAAGAGTGTTGGAGAGGGAAGTTTATTCGTAACGATAGACCCTTCAAAGAATATCTTTGATCTCCATGGAGATTATACCATAGATGAAGGAAGTTATAAGGCAGTTTTCTTAGGAGTAGTAGCTAGAGAATTTCAAGTACAACAAGGAAGTAATGTGTCATTTAATGGAGACCTGCAAAATGCCAAAATTGACTTAACTGCTTTATATAACACAAAGGCTAGTATAGGTATATTAACTGGTGATACAACAGCTGTTTCTACTCGAAGAGATGTTGACTGTCAGATGGTGTTAAAAGGAAAAATTTCAGAACCCCAAATATCCTTTAACATAGATATTCCTGATTTAGATCCAATGATACAAGGACGTGTCAAGAGTGCATTAAGTACAGAAGAAAAGGTTCAAAAACAATTTATAGCCTTATTAGTTTCTGGAAATTTCGTACCTGACGAGCAATCTGGAATAGTAAATAATTCTACTCTTCTATACTCGAATGCAGGAGGAATTATATCTAATCAAATCAATAATATATTCAGGCAGTTAGATATACCTCTAGATCTGGGATTAAATTATCAGCCAGGACAGTATGGTAATGAAGGTATGTTCGATGTAGCCTTATCATACCAAGCTTTCCATAATCGTGTAATCATTAATGGAAACGTGGGAAATAATCAAAATTCTTCATCTTCATCAACTATTTTAGGAAATCTTGAAACAGAAATCAAACTTGATAAGCAAGGCAAAACCCGATTAACTGTTTTCACACGAGCAGCTGACGACTATTCCAACTATTTGGACAACACTCAAAGAAATGGCCTTGGTATTACATATCAAGACGAGTTTAATAATTTAAAAGAGCTCATTCAAAGTATTTTTATGAGCAAAGCTAAACGTGAAAAATTAGAAGAAAAGAAACTCCTCCAAGCCCAAGAACAATTATTACGACCCTGAAACTAAAATCAGCGATTCAGGGCCTACAGAGAGGATTACAAAGTAAGGGTCGTATTGTTTTCGGATAGGAGACAAGAGATTATGTTTCCACATAGTGAAGAATCATATGGATGTTTCACTCTTATATAATTACGAGTATAGCCAAACATCATTCCATTTTTCCTAGTGTTTTCAAATAGTACTTCTTCAGTACGGCCATAATTAGCTTCATAAAAACTCTTATGGAGAACATTCGAAAGTTCAATTAATTTTTGGACACGTTCTTCCTTCACACTACTATCGATCTGATTAGGCATTAAATCAGCAGGAGTATTAGGACGACGAGAATAAGGAAAGACATGAATAAAAGCAGGTTTTATATCTTTCAAAAAATCATAAGTCTCTTGAAATAATTCATCTGTCTCTCCAGGAAAACCAACGATAACATCAATTCCGAAAAATACATGATCCATCTTAGACCTTATAAAATCAATTTTAGATCTAAAAATGCTAGTATTATATCTACGCTTCATAAGTTTCAAAAGATCATCACTTCCAGACTGCAATGGAATATGAAAATGATGAACGAACTTAACTTGAGTAGCTATCCATTCTATAATATCCTCTCTAAGAAGGTTTGGTTCAATAGAAGAAATCCTATATCTTTCGATTCCATCCACTTCATTTAAAGCCTTTAATAAGTCCAAAAAATCTTCACCAGTGCTACGCCCAAAATCTCCAGTATTAACGCCAGTAATAACTATTTCTTTAGTCCCCTCAGAAGCGATTTTCTCAGCCTCTTTCACCAGACCATCTATAGAAATATTACGGCTAGCACCTCTAGCTAAAGGAATAGTACAATAAGTACACTGATAATCACAGCCATCCTGGACTTTTAAAAATGCTCTAGTTCGTTCTGTCGAAGAATAGGCAGAAAAAATATCGTGAATACTATCAGTATCACAAGAATAAACACCATGAAGACTATGATTTTTCAGGGCAATGACAGGAGTGCTAACTTTAGTGCTACTATTATCTGCACCATTTTTCTCATGGTCAAATGCAATAACTTGAGATACTACATCCTTTTTAAACTGTGCCCCAAAAACAAAACAAACACCATCTATATCTGAAATTTCTTTAGGCTTTAATTGAGCATAACAGCCAGTCACAGCGATAATAGAATCAGGATTCTGTCTATGAAACTTTCTAATTATATTTCTACACTTTTTATCTGCATGCTCAGTTACAGTACAAGTATTCACCACATAAATATCAGCCTTCTCAGAATGAGGAACTATTTCATAGCCATTCTTCTCAAAATCTTTTGAATATGCAGCAGTTTCAGAAAAGTTTAGTTTACAACCTAATGTATAAAAAGCTACTTTTTTTGACATAATGTATTAATAAGATAATGTTATTTTAGAGGCTCCAATCTGGCCACCGAGAGGGGGATTTATCTTAGCTATAGAAAGAGTTACATCCTCCAATTCTGGGAATTGATTTTTAATATTATTTAAGATACGTCCACCTAAATGCTCCAATAAATGAGATTTAATTTTCATCTCCTCCGCGATTATTTGATATATAATTTGATAATCGACAGCATCATTTAAATCATCAGTATATGCTGGACTCTCCGGATTTATACTACATGAAAAATTAACTATAAATTTATTTCCAATTATTCGTTCTTCTTTAAAACATCCATGGTGAGAATAAAACACCATATCATTTAATTCTAATTTACCTTTTAACATTTTATAATTTTTAGAAATTAATTAGCTAACAAAATAAAAACACAAGGACGTTTACCTATAACGATCTTAGTCTTTTTCCATTCAGCCACTGTTTTCGTTTTAATATATGATTCAGGAAGAGTAATATCTGCAGCTATGCAAATACGAGTACTAGCATTACAAACAGATAAAATATCTTTAAGCATAGAATCATTTCTATAAGGAGTTTCTATAAAAATCTGAGATTCCTTTTCAGTGCGAGAACGACTCTCTATCTGTTTAAGTCTAGAACGACGCGCCTCAGTTTTAATAGGCAAATAACCTAAAAAAGCAAATCTTTGACCATTCATACCAGACGACATTAATGCAAGCATCAACGATGATGGACCTACCATAGGGATGACCTCTATATCATTTCTATGAGCAGCTGCGACTAGAGCAGCTCCAGGGTCAGCCACAGCAGGCAAACCAGCTTCAGATATTACTCCTACATCATGCCCCTCTATTAATAATTTAATATATTCATCAGCCTTCCCTATAGGGGTATGCTCATTCAACTCGAAGAAATTTAATTCTTCAATATGACCTTTAAGTCCTGCACGAGATAGAAATCTTCGTGTCGTTTTAATCTCTTCGACTACGAAATATTTTAAATCCTTAATCTTTTCTAAGATAGAAGAAGGTATAACTTCTTCGATAGGATTCATGCCAAGAGGCGATGGAATTAAATATAATTTTCCTTTCATGGCACAAAAGTAATAATTTATCTCTAATTTGATATCTTTAAGAAAAAAGACCTACATTTGTGAGATTGAAAAGTAAAAAATTAAGATGAAAAAGATTATTTATACTTTGGCCATTGAGTCTTCATGTGATGATACCTCAGCAGCGATATTAAAAAATGAAATATTGCTATCTAATGTTATGGCATCACAAGATGTACATAAAAAATATGGAGGAGTTGTACCAGAATTAGCTTCAAGAGCCCATTTACAAAATATTCTACCAGTAGTATCAGAAGCGATAAGACAAGCCGGTATTACAAAAGAAGATATAGATAATATCTCCTTCACTCGTGGACCAGGGCTTCTTGGCTCTTTAATAGTAGGAGTATCATTCGCTAAAGGTCTTTCTTTAGCTTTGAATAAACCATTAGTTGAGGTTAATCACCTTCACGGACATATATTATCGCATTTTATTCAATCAGATCCCGACACTGTAAGAGAAGTTCCTAAATTTCCATTTATCGCATTACTTGTATCTGGAGGTCATTCCATGCTAGTTAAAGTAAAGAGTACTAGCGATTTTGAAGTTTTAGGACAGTCTATAGATGATGCAGTAGGAGAGGCCTTTGATAAATGTGCGAAAGTGCTTGGTCTAGGCTATCCAGGAGGACCTTTAATAGACAAACTAGCACACCTGGGCGACCCTAAAAAATTCAAATTCGCCAAGCCTCACGTTGGAGATATGGACTTTAGTTTTAGTGGAGTAAAAACATCTCTTTTATATTTTTTAAGAGATAGAATGAAAGAAGACCAAAACTTCATAAAAGATAATATAAATGATATATGCGCTTCTTATCAACGTACGCTTATAGACATATTACTTAAAAAATTAAGTAATGCAGTCAAATATACAGGAATAAAAACAGTAGCAATAGGTGGTGGAGTATCGGCCAATTCTGAGCTAAGAGATAGTTTAGCAAAACTTGGCAAAGAAAAAGGATGGAAAACTTTTATTCCAGAAAGACGATTTACTACAGACAATGCTGCTATGATAGGAATTACCGGGTATTTTAAATTTTTAGAAGGTGTAACATGTGAATTAGATGTTACTCCGATTTCAAGAGTACTGAATTATAAATTGTAAACAAAAAGAATGAAAGAATTTGAAATAGCTTTTCCAGCGAGTGAATACTCAGGAATGGATAATACACCAGTATTACCAAGTCGTGAAAAACTTATAGATATGGCTTCTAAGAAATTAGGAGTTTCGTCTGCAAACATAAGAGATGTAAAAATATTGAAAAAATCTCTTGATGCAAGAAGTCGTCAGATTCTTTTTAAATATAGAATAGAAGCAAGTCTAACATCTGACCCTATAGAAGAACAAGCAACATT
>JBAYDV010000028.1:0-22816 GCA_041668045.1 Bacteroidales bacterium
ATTTGGAAGATTATCAATCTCATATACAGCTTTTACCGGGTCCATAATTTGGAAATAAAGTAATGCGTTGATTTGAGTAGTGACATTATCTTTAGTAATTACACTCTGTTCTGGAAAATCATACACTTGTTCACGTAAATCTATTACATTATTTGCTTTAATAACAGCATAACTATTACCATCATAACCTCTAACGATTTTTCTAACATTTATAGAACGAGGTTTATCTATTATAGGCCAGATAATATTAATACCAGAAGAAAGTGTTCTTTGATATTTTCCAAGGCGTTCGATAATCTGCACTGAAGACTGTCTGATAGTCTTTATTCCAGATAATACATAAATAACTGCTATAGCAGCTACTAATATTACGATTAAATTAGTTACATCCATGATTATTTCTTTTTAACGGTTAAAACAATACTATTTACAGAGAGAATTTCGACTTTTTGTCCGACAGGGATAAATGAATCATCATCAGAAACGGCTTTCCAGTCATCTCCATCTATTTTAACACGACCACCGATGGTACTATCTTTAATATCTTCAGTGACAATGCCTATTCTACCAACTACTGCGTCAACATTAGTTTTCGTATGAGAACCTTTTTTTCTAAAATATCTTAAAAGTAAAGGTCTTACAGCCACTAACATGATAAATGATACGACTGCGAATATTATAATCTGCCAAGTTAAATTATGAGGTGCGATAGCTGCAGTAATAGCGGCTCCAACAGCTCCAATACTTAAGCAAATGAATGCGAAGAAAGGTGTAGCGATCTCAATTATAAATAAAACAAGCGCTGCGATAACCCATATATGCCAAGGATCCATAATATTTTAAGTTTAAATTATTTGATTTCTTCCAAAGATACATTTTTTAATCCGATATTAATTAAAATGTCCTGTAATTTTTTAGCATCAGCCTCACGAGAAAAAGGGCCTATAACATAAACTATACCTTCTGTTTTTTTGATCTTAGCTATGTCTTTATCCGTGTTTTCTCTGATTATTTTCATAACGTCAGAAGACAAACCATCCGGTATATTATGAATTAATATCTGGAATGGCTTATTTGAAGAAACACCTTTCTCCTCTAAAGCCTTAGCAGTTTTTAAAGAAATAGATTTTCCATCATTATAAGCGATAGTAAAAGCTGAAGGAAAACCTGATTTACGAATAATTCTTAATGCCGAAAGAGCCTCAGAATATTTATAAAACAGTCCAGCAGCATATAAACGCTTTCCAGATGGGTAAATCTTCTCGAAGATAGGGCAAAAACCATTTAATTGAGAAATTCTAGGCCTGCGAGTTAACACGAAAAGTTGTATTTGATAAACTAATCCATTCGGCAATGTCATATCTTCAGCATATTGTGCTACACTTTCTTTTCTAAAAGTATAATCAAACTTAGGAATAGGTTTCTCTATAATAATAGAAGGAATAGACCTGAAATCAGACTTTTTAAAAATATATTCTGGAACATAAACCTCCTTAGGCTTAGTCTCTTCTTCCTCATTAGCTCTAACTATAATACCTTTCTGCAGAAATTCCATTTCTATCTTTCTTACATTCGCCGTAGCAGCATTCAGCTTCGTTCTCATGGCAATGGTTTCTTTTTCGCTCTCGGCCAGTGAGCGTTTTAAAAAAGCCTTATCATCTTCATTCGTAGTAGTCTCATATCTATCTCTATTACGCTTCTGTGCTTCTAACAGGGTGTCGATCTGACGTTGCAGCATACGCATCGTGGCTACTGCACGAGTAAACTCACTACTCTCTCCAGCGGCTGCATCATTGCCCTTTACCTTTTCTTTTTTTACGGCAATGGGTGGTTCTAAACTAGCTATCTGCGTTATTTCCTTTTCGTCTTCTATGGCTTTTTTAATAGGCTCTGGGTCGTAATTAGTAATAAAAATATTGACTTTATTTGTATCTGCGATATCACGATCTGATACTATGATAGAACTTTGACCATCGGGAGAATCTGCGAAAAAAATATCATTAGATGTAGAAGAAAAAGGGAAACCCATATTTTGAGGAACGCCCCATTCTTGTAATTCATTATCCCAATGGCTGACATATAAATCATAACCACCTATGCCATAATACCCATCAGAGGCGAAATATAAAGACTTTCCATCATTGCTAAGCATAGGATATATGTCATTGCCATAAGAAGGATTGTTCTCATTGATTAATTTAGGAGTCGACCAATGTTCTTCATTTATTCTACTTACCGAGTAGATTTTCATGTGCCCAGAAGAATCAGGGGCAGAATAATACACTGTATTAGCATCATCAGGGAAAAAAGTCCCTTGATAATATTTATCGTGAGTATTTGAGAAAGGATTAGGTGTCGGAATCCATGCATTGCTGCCAAAATCATTAAAATTTAAGAAGAAATTTTTAAGAGAAACTGTCTTTTTCGCTTTAACTTTAGGCGTAATGGAATATTTTAACATATTTATACCATTATAGCAGTCTATAATTTTTTTATCGACTTTTATAAGAAATATTGTATCTTTGGTGATAGATTTGATATCAGTATATAATCTCTTAGCTTCTTGGAAATGATATGTCTTATATAGATTATTAGCTTGATTATATATTGTGTCGATTCTTGACCTAAGATTATCTGTGTTTATATCTTGATTTTCGCTCTGTGCGAAACAAGTAAACGACATTAATATCAGGGAGATGTATAGTATTTTAGTGTTTGTTTTTCGCATAATTAAAAAATTCATAAAACAAAAATACTAAATACTTTATATATTAGAAAAAAATAGTAATTTTGTGTCCTTAATTTTATATGATTAAATAATTTAACAAAATAAATATATGCAAAGTAAAGGCGCCATTAGATTTGTGGCAATATTAATCGCAATCGCTTGTTTGTATCAGCTATCATTTACGGTTGTATCAAATAAACAGACAAAAAATGCCGAACAGTATGCAGAGAATGCAGTTCAAGTCGAAAAGACATTACCTTCTTTCGCCAATATTTCAGAGGAAGATCAAGCATTTTATTTAGATTCATTAAAGAAAGCTAAAGCTAAATATTTTTCTGATTCTATCTTTTCTGAAAAAGTGTATCTTGGATATACTTACAAAGAGGTAAAAGAAAAAGAGTTAAATTTAGGTTTGGACTTGAAAGGTGGAATGAATGTAGTACTTCAAGTTGAACTTAGTGATCTTGTAAAAGCACTTGCTGATTATAACCCATCTCCTGAGTTTAATGAGGCTTTAGCAGCTGCTAAAAAAGATGAAGTTAATTCTCATCAAGATTTTATAACATTATTTCAAGAAGAATGGAATAAAGTAGCTTCTAATCAAAAACTTTCTACAATATTCGGTACTTATGAGATGAGAGACAGAATCAAACCGGAAAGTACAGATGATGAAGTAATGGCTGTTATTAGAACTGAAGCCGAAAGTGCTATTGCAAATTCATTTAACGTATTAAGAAATCGTATCGACCGTTTCGGAGTAACATCTCCAAATATTCAAAGGCTAGGTAACAGTGGACGTATTCTTGTCGAGTTACCAGGTGTTAAAGAACCTGATCGTGTAAGAAAACTTTTACAAGGAACAGCTTCTCTTGAATTCTGGACTACCTACGAGGCACAAGATATTTTCGCTTCTCTTCAAGAAGCAAATTCTGTATTAAGAGAATATTATGCAGCTAAAGAAGTAACTGAAAGTACAGTAGCTGATAAAAAAGATAATTCTAATGAAACTGCTACAGCAGCAAAAGATTCTACAGAAGATAATCTATTAGATGCTGTTGAAGCTCCTTCAGATTCTTTATCACAAGATCAAATAGCTTATGCGAAACAGAATCCTTTATTCGCAGTTCTTCATCCAATGATGAATGGTGGTCAATTAATGGCTGGTCCTGTTTTAGGTGTAGCTCATTATCGTGATACTGCTAAAATTAATAAAATGTTAGCTCTTCCACAGGTAAAAGCTCTTTTAAGTTCTGATTTAAGACCTATGTGGACTGTTCATCCTTCTGAACAATATCAAGGAGATTCTTATTATGAATTAATCGCTATTAAAACTAATGGCCGTGATGAAAAAGCTCCTCTTGATGGTTCTGTAGTTACTGATGCCAGAAAGCAATTAAATGGTACTGGTGGTGCTCCTGAGGTTAGTATGACTATGAATGCAGAAGGTGCTAGAATATGGGCAAGACTTACTTCTGATAATATTGGTAAATGTGTAGCTATCGTACTTGATGATATGGTTTACTCTTTCCCAAGAGTTAAGTCAGCCATTACTGGAGGTAGTTCAAGTATTACTGGTAATTTCACTATGGAGGAAGCAGAGGATTTAGCCAACGTATTAAAATCAGGTAAATTACCTGCTCCTGCTACTATAGTACAAGAATCTGTCGTTGGACCTAGTTTAGGTGCTGAGTCAATTAATGCTGGTATGATTTCATTTATATTAGCATTCGTATTAATCCTTATTTATATGGGATTCTTCTACCAGGGTGCTGGACTTGTAGCTGATATCGCTTTATTATGTAATGTATTATTCTTATTCGGTACATTGACATCATTTGGAGCAGTGCTTACTCTTCCAGGTATAGCTGGTTTGGTATTGACATTAGGTATGGCAGTCGATGCTAACGTAATTATATATGAACGTATTAAAGAAGAGTTAAGATCAGGTAAATCGCTTAAGTTAGCTATCCATGATGGTTATAAAAATGCTTATTCAGCTATTATCGATGGTCAGATAACTACTATTCTTACAGGTATCGTACTATTTATATTTGGTTCAGGTCCTATTCAAGGATTCGCTACAACTCTTATAATTGGTATTATAACTTCTATAACTACTTCGATCTTTATAACCAGATTAATATTCGATGATAGACTTAAAGCTAAAAAGAATATTACATTTGATTCTAAGCTTATAAGAAATTTCTTACAAAATACTAAGATAGATTTCGTAGGAATGCGTAAATATACTTATTCTATTTCTCTAGCAGTTATAGTTATCGCTCTTGGATTCATGGCTATTAAAGGATTTACTTATGGTGTAGATTTCACTGGTGGTCGTACTTATGTAGTTAGATTTGATCAAACAGTATCTACAAACGACGTTAGGTCCGCACTTCTTAATGAATTCGACCAATCTGTAGAGGTTAAACAATTTGGTGGAGATTCTCAAATGAAGATTACTACTAAATATTTAATAGATGATAATTCAACTGAAACAGATGCTATCGTTGATGGTAAATTATATAATGCTTTAAAAGGTTTCTATTCTGATGATATGACTCTTAATGATTTCAAATCATCACAAGAAGTTCAAACAGGTATTGTAAGTTCAGATAAAGTTGGTCCTACTATCGCTAATGACATCAAACGTGATGCTATGATCGCAGTGATTATCGCTCTTATGGTAATCTTTGGATACATCGCTATGAGATTTAGTAATTGGAGTTGGGGACTAGGTGGTGTTACTGCATTAGTACATGATACCATTATTACTGTAGGTTTCTTCTCTATATTCACAGGAATCTTACCATTTACCTTGGATATTGACCAGACGTTTATCGCGGCTATCTTGACGATCATCGGTTACTCAATTAATGATACTGTGGTAATCTTCGACCGTATTCGTGAAAACAATTTCTTATATCCAAAACGTGAATTGAAAACTAATATTAATGAGGCTTTAAATAGTACATTATCAAGAACTTTCAATACATCAGCATCTACATTTATCGTAATGTTAGCTATCGCAATATTCGGTGGTGAGGTTATTAGAGGTATGGCTGTCGCATTATGTATCGGTATTTTGGTTGGTACTTATTCTTCAGTTTGTATCGCAACACCAGTTATGTACGATATGCATATGAGAGGTCTTAAAAAATTAGCTGCTAAAGCTCCTGTATCTAAGAAAAAAAGAAAATAACTTTCTCAAAAGAAATTATATAGATTTCTATTGATAAATAAATATTTAGAAAAGCTGCCCTTAGGGGTGGCTTTTTTAATATACATATTTGAAATGTAGTATATTTGTCAAATTAAGAGTGTAAAAATTTAATATAATGAAAGAAATAAAAGACTTTTTAGAAGTTAAAGAGGAAGATTTTAATGAAGAGGCATTAAAAGTTTTTAATTTTCAATATGCTAATAACAAGGTATATAAAGAATATGTAGATGCTCTGGATATTAAACCAGAGGAAGTAGATAAAATAGAACAAATACCTTTTTTACCAGTCAGACTGTTTAAAACTAAAAGGATTATAACTTATAGTCAATCTAGGGATTTAGAACCCAAGAAAATATTTACGAGTAGTTCAACGACAGGTATGACTCCTTCAAAGCATTTTGTGATGGATTTAGAGATGTATAGAAAAAGCTTTATTAATAGTTTTGAATATTTCTATGGTAAAATAGAAGGAGCAGCAGTTTTAGCTCTTTTACCCTCATATCTGGAACGTGAAGGTTCTTCATTAATTTATATGGTTGATGAATTTATTAAAAGCTCTAAAAACCCTGATAGTGGCTATTATTTATATAACCATGAGGATTTATACCAGAAGCTTATAAAACTTAAGCAGGAAGGCCGTAAGACTATATTATTCGGCGTTACTTTCGCACTTCTAGACTTCGCTGAGAAATTTTCACTTGAAGAAAATGATTGGGAGTTATTAATCTTCGAAACTGGAGGCATGAAGGGTAGAAGAAAAGAAATATCACGAGATGAGTTACATAAAACGCTAAAAAAAGCCTTTAATGTTAAAAATATACATTCCGAATACGGGATGTGTGAACTTTTATCTCAAGCATATTCTAAAGGGCAGGGAATTTTTAATACTCCTCCATGGATGAAAATAGTATTAAGAGATATTAATGACCCTCTTTCCTTAAAAACATATAATGGAAAGCAAATAGAAGATCAAAAAATAAATATGAATAAAGATAGCTCAGGAAATATAACAGGAGTAATTAATATAATAGACTTAGCGAATCTTTATTCATGTGCATTCATATCAACTGATGATAAAGGGACGATTTTATCAGATGGATCTTTTACTATAGATGGACGACTTTCTAATGCTGAACGTCGGGGATGTAATATGCTTATAGAGTAAATAAATTGCTCCCCTACAAATCTATTTCAGTGTCTCTGAAAAAGGTGTAGGGGAGCAATTAGCAGTTATGTATATGTATTTTATTCAGATAGTAGAGACTTAAGTCTAGTCTCTATTTCGTTACCTGTTTTCTTCATTCCATTATTCTTTAACGTCTCTATTTCATAATATAATAATGAAATATTACTTTCAACATCTGATTTAGAGAGATAGCCATCTTTATATGGTCGTGCGAAGAATTGAATGGCATTTATAGTTTCATCAGCGAATTTATTAGCCAATTCTAGACCTTTGTCTTGTTCTCCGGCTTTGAAATATGTATCAATCGCTTGAATAACCATATATTCATTTACAGAATAGATGATACTAGTATTTAATGGCAGATTCTTTTCAGGAGTTACTTCTTGCATGCGATCTAAGACTTCAATTGCTTTATCTTTTTCTCCATCCAGAACTAGAGATTTAGCAGTCTGTACGAAAATAGATCTTACATTCATGACGCCATTAAAAGTAGCCAGATTTTGATAGTCGAAATTAATAGTGGTGTCTGAGATAGAATCCCATCTAAAATCTTTCATCACCTTTTTATACATTTCTGAAGAAACTATCTGACTAGCATCGGTAGTATGAGTCACACTTTTAATAGGAACCAATTTATATGCTAAACCGTCGAATTGAAGATAATTTTTTTCTCCAACGTTCATGTCTCCACCCATTGATACGAAATAAATAGGTCTATCCCAATTATAATGAGCGAATAAGTCTAACATCATTAGTTCTGGTTTAGTTAGATTGTTTTTATCTTTGGAATAAACGATATCTAAAGTATCAAGAATCTTATCATAGTCTTCAGGAGCTACTATGCCATATTTTTTTACATTTTCTACATTAACTGGAATGCGTAAATGTTTAGATGGTATGTAGTCTAATGATTCATTACCATATTTATTAACTTTAGATCTGGGGTCATCACTCTTGAAGAAGTTAATAGCTTGTTCTACAGTGATAGGATCTTTTATAGCATTAGTGACATCTACATATTCATTTGTGCCGTATAAATAATCTTTTCTCGGTAAAGTGAAAGGTATAGGGTCAGATTGATTAATCTTACATTTCATCTGATCAAGATACCAATCAGTACCCATTAAAGATGTGTTCATAATTCTAATATCTGGACGTATTTCTTCAACTTCTTGTAAATACCATAGAGGGAAAGTATCATTATCTCCTTGAGTTATTAGAATAGCATTTTTATCACATGATGCGAAATAGTTATATGCTAAGTCTCTACAAGTGTAGCGTCCACTACGATCATGGTCATTCCAGTTTTGTCCAACCATCTGTATAGGTATAAGTAATGTGACTGCACCTATAATGCAAGCTAGCATAGCTGGCATTTCTTTACCTTTTAATACTTTCTTTTCTACGAAATTAATTATACTTAGAACTCCAAGTCCTACCCAAATACTAAATGCGTAGAATGATCCAGCGTAAGCATAGTCTCGTTCACGAACTTGTAAAGGAGGCTGGTTTAAATATAGTACGACAGCGAATCCAGTGAAGAAAAATAGTAAAAATGTAATCCACCAATTCTTATTGTCTGTGTTAAGTTGGAAGAATAAACCTATTAAACCAAGTATAAGAGGTAAGAAGAAATAATGATTTTTAGCTCTACTATTAGCTATATAATCTGGGCCTCCTGTCTGGTCACCAAGACGTGCCTGGTCTATAAATTTAATACCACTTTCCCAATTTCCTTTAAGAAGATTTCCTGGCGTCGGGCTGGCTAAATCATTTTGTCGTCCGACGAAATTCCACATGAAGTATCTCATGTACATCCAATTGACTTGGAAATTAAAGAAAAATGAAAGGTTGTCACCCATTGTAGGCATTCTGTATTGCCCATTTGGTAATACTTTGCCTTTGTTACTCATGTATTGTTGATATATTTTAATATGTTGAGGTTGACGACTCCACATACGAGGGAATAACATTTTTCCTGATGCAGGATATGTTACATCTAGTGGTCCTTTAGCTTTATAGTATTTACCATTCAGTGGTGTGTAGTAATGAGGATTATTATAATCACTAGGTACTGATGCGAATGTTTCGCCATATACTAGAGGATTAGACCCGTATTGTTCACGACCTAAATAACGAACTAATGTGAATGGATTATCAGGTTGATATTCATTAGTAGGAGGGTTAATAGATGAACGTATAATAATCATAGCGAAGGCTGAATATCCTATGGTTATCATAGTAAAGCATAACCAAATAGTGTTAGCGAGCGCTTTTTTCTTTTTGAATGTCCTATATATAAAATAAAAACAAGTGACTAGTAAGGCTGTCATAAAGAATAGAGCTCCACTATTATAGTGTAGTCCAAGTCCATTTACGAATAGTAGGTCAAACATAGCTGCTATCTTAGGAAGGAATGGAATTATTCCGAAAAGAACTAAAGCTAGTATGACGAAGGATATGCAGAGTACTCCAAAGCCTTTCCAGAATGTTACTTCTTTTTTAGTGGTTTTGTAGTAATATATAAATGCTAATGCTGGAATGGTTAGTAAATTAAGTAGATGAACCCCGATAGATAAGCCCATAAGAAGTGCTATTAGTACTATCCATCGATTCGCATATTTGTTTTCCGCTTCCTCTTCCCACTTAAGCATTGCCCAGAAGACTATTGCGGTGAAAAATGATGACATCGAATATACTTCTCCTTCGACTGCTGAAAACCAGAAAGTGTCTGACCAGCAGTATACTAGCGCTCCTACGATGCCGGATGCGATGATGCCAACTGCATAACCAGGTGCATAGACATTTTTACCTTTGGTTTCTAATATTCTACGTCCTAAATGTACTATGGTTAGGTAGAGAAAAAATATAGTTAATGCAGAAATAAGTGCATTCATGCCATTGATGGCTGCTGCTACATGTTCTTTACCATTGGCGAATAGAGTGAAGAATCTGGCAATGATTTGATATACAGGGTTTCCAGGAGGGTGCCCTACTTCTAATTTATAGGATGATGCTATGAATTCTCCGCAGTCCCAAAAGCTGGCTGTTGGCTCTATAGTCGATAAATAAGTGAATGAAGCTATAACGAAGATAACTATGGCGACGATTCGGCTTATTTTATTAAAATATTTTTTATCCATAATGTTATGTAGAATATGTAAAAACCAATGATTTTTTTATGTTATGCAAAAATAATAAAATTTATAACTAATTTTGCTAAATAAATTAAAATATAAGTTATGTCACAGGATTGGAAAAAAAGATTGGGTACTGTTTATTCTACAAATCAAAATTTTGAATATCAGGAAGAACAAGATATCGAAGAGGAAACTTTGGATCCAGGGAAGCAGAGACTTTTGGTGAAGATAGATAAACGTCAACGAGCAGGAAAGCAAGTAACTTTGGTTACAGGTTTTGTCGGTGCTGCTGATGATTTGAAAGACTTATCTAAGTTTCTAAAGACTAAGTGTGGTGTTGGTGGTAGCTGTAAGGATGGTGAAATAATTATTCAAGGGGATTTTCGTGATAAAATAGTAGAGATATTAACTAAAAAGGGTTATAAAGCTAAACGTGGAAATTAATAATATAGTGGATACTTTGGGTACTAGTGCGCCTTTGTTTACCGCGAGGTCTGGAATAGTAGTGCTCCCAAATTCTGAAATAATATCTTCTGGAATTAGTAATAGTTTTATAGGATTGTTGTTTCTTAGTATCCTTTTAATATTATTTATATTTAACCGGCCTATTTATTTAGCTATAGGTAATATGTATAGATCTGCTTTTTATGAAAGAGATTTAGAATCTATGCGTCAGATGATATGGATGAATATAATCAAAGTATTCGCATTTATTGTTTCTTCAGTTATAATGTCTATAGTTATATATAAATTAGATTTGATGCCGACTTATTTTTCAAAGGGGGATGATCCAATGTTAGATTTTTTCGGCTTGATTGGAATATTTTGTGTTTATTTTCTTTTAAAGTATATAGTGGTTTTTTTTATTAATAAGGTGTCGAATGAATCTTATTTTAAAGGAACTATTTCTTATTCTATATTGTTTTTATTATTAGTAGCGTTAATTTCTCTTGTATTAGTAATAGTTTCTCATGTTTTTTGGCCTCAAAATCTTAATATTATGAGATGGTTTACGGGGATATTCATAGGTTTAATGACTTTAAGTTACTTTTTTTTCTTTTTAAGAATATTATTAAGACGTCATGTTTCTATTTTCTATTCAATTTTGTACCTTTGCACCATGGATATATTACCAATAGGAATTTTTTTAAGTCTTCTATTGTGTGTAAAATAATTTTATGAAAGTACAAAATATACTTATTTCACAGCCGGTTCCGAAAAATAGTTCACCTTATTCGGATATTATTACAAAGTTTGGTGTTCATATTGATTTCTTTCCTTTTTTTCATATGGAACCTTTAACGGGAAGGGAATTTAGAAACCAAAAACTGACGATTTTAGATTATACGGCGATAGTGTTTACTGCTAAA
The DNA here is from genome assembly GCA_041668045.1 of Bacteroidales bacterium. GTDB lineage: Bacteria > Bacteroidota > Bacteroidia > Bacteroidales > UBA932 > JBAYDV01. The sequence continues at coordinate 11,648 of JBAYDV010000028.1, forward strand.
TCTACGATTGACGCATTTTTTAAGATTTGTTCAGAATTGAGAGTTAGCATACCCGAGACTATGAAATATTTTTGTAGCCAAGAGTCTGTAGCTTTATATCTTCAGAAATATATTGTCTATAGAAAAAGAAAAATCTTTTTTGGAACAGGAAGGTCGGATTCAATCATTAAAGCTATAGGTTCAAAACATAAAAGTGAGAAATTCCTTTTAGCTACTTCTGATAATGTTAATCCAAGTTTCTTTAAAATTTTCGATAAAGCTAAATTGGATTATAGTAATGGTACATTTACTAAGACTGTAAAGAATGATTTACAAGAGGTGGATATCGATAAGTATGATATGTTGGTTTTTTATAGTCCTTCTGATGCGAAATCTTTGTTGGAAAATTATCCTGATTTTGCTTCTAAAGGTATTAAAATAGCTACCTTTGGAAATCTCACGGCGAAAGCAGTAGAGGATGCAGGTTTGCAGGTGGAAATTAAAGCTCCTACACCTAAAGCTCCTTCTATCGCGAATGCTTTGAATCTATATTTGGATGAATAATTATAATATTTAATGAAAAAAACATTATACGTAGTAAGTGTTATTCTTATATGTTTTTCTTTATTGTTAACAGGATGTGAGAATGATAATCCTGCATATAATAGAGAAAATATAAAAGGTACGTGGATAGTTTATGCTTTAGGAGATCGTGTTTTGACTCCTGATGAGTATTATATTTGCGATTTTAGTACTGATGCTTCTACTCTTAATATTTCTGCTGTTAAGGATATGGGAGATGGTAGTTTGTCTTGGGGAACAAGTAGTGTTACTTATAATGTTTATTGTTGTTCATTAAAGATTTATGGAGAGATAGATAGTATAGGTCCTCTAGGTGCTACTCAGTATGATATAAATACAGAATTTAGTTTCGAGACTAGCGAGGATTCTCTTTTGGTTATTAAGCCTGAAACGTATCAATTTGATAATACAGATGTTGAACCTACTTTTACTAGTGTTAAATTAAAAAAATTATATAGATTGTATTCTGCTTCTGATTCATTATCAGGAACTTGGGAGCTAACATCGAAGGATGGTGTGGATGATTCTTCTTTTAGGTTGATTTTTGATTCGGAAGGAGGAATCCAGTATATGATTCAGGATGGTGAGACTGATACTTGGACTGAGGATGTAAGTAAGGCTGCTACGTATTCTGCATATCAGTCTTTTATAGCTATTTCGTCTGATAGTAATTCTGAGCTTGGTTCTGATTTAGTATCTACAGTGAAATGTTGGGATTTATGGATTTCAAATTCTGGAGATACCGATTCTGATGGGAATAGTATTACTCAATCTATGAAGTGGACTTCTGGTGATTCTAGTTATTCTTTCGTGAAAGTTACAGAGGAGGAATAGTATGGATGCAAAATCTATCGTTTCTGCTAAGTTCCCTAAATTGGAGAAGATATGTTCTCCTATTGAAATAGAAAAAGTACATTCTATGGGTGCCCAATCTTTCGTGCATCCTTTTAAAGTGTATATGTTGGAGAAAGAGGAACAGCCTTTTGATCGATTGGCGATTACGGTCCCTAAGAGATTGTTTAAATTGGCGGTGAGTAGGAATCTGATAAAGCGCCGGGTGCGAGAGGCCTATCGCTTGAATAAACGATATCCTGGTAAACGTGGTCTCATTGCCCCGGAAATGAAAAATTATGATATTTTTCTTGTATATATTTCGAAGAAAGAATTGAGTTTTAAGGTGATTAGTAAGGCTGTGAAAGAAATATTGGATTCTATTGATGGAGAAAAAGAGTAATATAAGTGGTCAGTCAGAGATGCAAACCTCTTCTAAAGGAGGGGCTAAGGCTATCTTTAAGCAGGTTATTGTTTTTCCTTTCGTATTGCTGATTAAAATATATCAGGTGTGTATATCTCCTTTTACACCTTCTTCATGTAGATTTACTCCGACTTGTTCTTCTTATTCTCTTCAGGCTTTTAAAAAATATGGTCCTTTAAAAGGGGCTTGGTTATCTTTTAAAAGGATTATTCGTTGCCATCCTTGGGGCGGAAGTGGATATGATCCTGTGCCTTAATTTCGTCTAAGTCGTTTAGATTTAAGTTGTTAATTGTTAGTGTCTTGTCCGTGTTTGAAGCGTTGGCTTATTCTCTCGTCTTTAGATATGTTTCTAGTCAGGGCGTCTATTTCACATTTAGGGATTTTATCTATATCTACGAATATTAATCCGTCTAGACTGTTGTTGAATAGTTTGTCAACATTAAAAGTTATAAATTTAGCTCCAAATTTTACGTATTTCTTAATCAGAGGAGGAAAGCGGTATTTTTTATTGCTGATTCTCTGTATTAATTTATCGTATTTTTCTAGAGAGTCCATTCTTTCTGGAAATAGATGTTCTGGATTGACTCTTAGTGTGCTCGCTATGAATGGTGAGCGGCATCCAATGTCTGAGAATGGAGAATGGTCTGAGTAGTGGTCTTTTAAGTATTTGACCATTAAACTTTTATAGAATAGTGGGAAGTCATTGCTTATGGATACAGGTCCAAATAAGTATTTGTAGTCTTTAAATCTTATTACCGAGTACATTAGACCTTTTAGTAGTGTTAAAAGGGCATAGTTATCTTTTTGGTAGTCTAGGGTGATGAAGGAGCGTCCTAGTTCTATACTATTTACTAGATATTCCTGGTGGTTTGGGTTAAATCTAAACAGTGTGCTATTATAAAATCCTTCAATGCCTAGACGAGGGATGATTTCTTTACCTAAACCAAATCTGTATGCACCTACTAGAGCTTTTTTCTCGTAGTCCCATAGTATTAAATGTTTGTAGTATGCATCGTATTTATCAAGGTCAATGGATAGGTTGGTCCCTTCTCCGACAGCTCTGAATGTTTCTTCTCTTTTTACTCCTAGCTGGTGTATCATTTTTGGTATCTGGTCGTAATCAGCCAGGTAGCCTTTGTAGTTCATAGAGGTAAATAGAAGCGCTTCTTTTGGTAGTGAATTTAACTCTTTCTGAAGTAGCCTTGGTGGAATGGTGTTTTGAATGGGCTCAATGTGTAGTCCTGAGCATATGGGTTTAGCTCGTTCTATATTAGCCTCTAGAGAGTATGTTCGTGCTCTTAGATAGTCTGAGAGTTGGTCGTTATCTTTAAAGTTGGCGATTTCAAAGGCTGGTATGTTTAGGCCTATTCTAAAGGTAATGGTGTGTTTTTTCTTGTTTAATACTTCTCGGGGTAGTCTTATGCTTCTTAGTATAGGGTGGATTTTCCCTATTATATGAAAGAATTTAGAGTTTTGTCCATCGACGTAAATGGGTACTACAGGGGCTCCGCTTTTTTTTATGAATTTACACATGGATGGCATCCAGTGTTTGTCGTGGGTGAAATCGTCTCCATAGTATGTAGAAACTTCTCCTGCTGGAAATAGTAGCAGGCAGCCTCCTTCTGTGACGTGTTTAAAGGCTCCTTTTAAACCAGCTATACTACTAGATTTTATGGATTTATTGTCCGTAAAGGGATTTACTGAGAACATATAATCTCTTAAATTAGGTATTTTATCTAGTATGAAGTTTGATAGTAGTTTAATGTCTGGGCGGACTTGAGATATTTTATAAAATAGTATGAGTCCTTCTATGCCTCCAAATGGGTGGTTGCTTGTGATAATGAGAGGGCCTTCTTTAGGTATGCTTTCTAATTCTGTTTCTAAGCAGTCCACAGAGATGCGGAGGTGGTCCAGTATTGCCCTGGAAAATTCTGGTCCATCGCATGAGGATACTTTAGAATATATTTTGTTTACTCTGTTAAAACCTAATATATTCATGGTTATGGTTCCAATGATGGTTCCAAGTTTCCCTTTACTTCCAATAGCATGTTTGATATCGGGAGTACTGATGATTTTCTTTTCGATAGTCGGTTTAATTTTTGTACATACAAATATATGAAAAAATTATATATTTGTATATTAGTATGGATATAGAACAGAAGTTAAGATTGATTCCAGAAACTCCGGGGGTGTATCGTTTTAGAGATAAGAATGGTACGGTGATTTATGTCGGAAAGGCTAAGAATTTGAAGCGTCGTGTTACGCAGTATTTTCATAAGTCTAGTGGTCATAATGGGAAGACGCGTGTGATGATTTCTAAAATCGCTGATTTGGAATATACGGTGGTGGATACTGAGGGGGATGCTTTGCTTTTGGAGAATAATTTGATTAAGAAGTATCAGCCGCGATATAATATTTTGTTGAAGGATAGTAAGTCTTATCCTTGGATCGTGGTGAAGAATGAGCCTTTTCCTAGGGTTTTCGTGACTCGTCATTTCGTTAAGGATAAGTCTTTGTATTTTGGTCCTTATGGTTCTGCATTTCATGCTCGTGCTTTGCTTGATTTGATTAATAGTATTTATAAGTTGAGGACTTGTAAGCATGCTTTGACTGATGATAAGATTAATGGTGGGAAGTATAAGGTTTGTCTTGATTATCATTTGGGAAAGTGTCTGGCTCCGTGTGTGGGGAAGATTTCTGCGGTGAAGTATAATGAGCAGATTGATTCTGTAATACGTATTTTGAAGGGGGATACGGCATCTTTAATTAAGGATATCAATGTTAAGATGTTGAATGCGGCCTCTATTTTGGATTTCGAGATGGCTCAGGAGTTTAAGGAGAAGAAGGAGATTTTGGAGAAGCATTATCAGAAGTCGCTGGTGGTGAATTCTAGTATGATTAATGCTGATGTGTTCTCGATAATTTTTGATAATAATGATGCCTTTTGTAATTTTATGCGCGTGAAGAATGGAGCTATTATTCAGTCTTTAAATTTGTTATTGAAGATGCGTATAGAGGAGGAGCAGAGTTCTGTTCTTTCTTCTTTTATGATGGAGATATATTTGAAGTTAGGGGGATTGGCTTCTCCTAAGAAGAAGGTTTCTGGTGCTGAAGTAGTAGTGGATGGATTAACGGGGAGTGCGAGTAAAATAGTCGCTTTTGATAGAGGTAAAGAGGGCAAAGGTGTTGGTGATGAGGAGATTGGGGATGATTATATAAAGGAGGTATTGGTGCCTTTTATGCCTGATCAAGAGTTTGAGGGAAAGAATATTCATGTGCCTTTAAAGGGGGATAAAGCGGCCTTGTTGGAGTTGAGTAGGAAGAATGCTGCTCGTATGAAGTTTGAGCAATTAAAGAATGAGGCTTTTGTTAGTCCTAAGGAGCATAGCGATCGTATAATAGAGAATTTACGTAAGGATTTGAATATGAAGGAGGCTCCATATCATATAGAGTGTTTTGATAATTCTAATATTCAGGGGACGTATCCTGTCGGGTCGTGTGTGGTTTTTAAGAATGCTGTGCCGAGTAAGAAGGATTATAGACGTTTTAATATTAAGACGGTGGTTGGTGCTGATGATTTTGCTTCGATGAAAGAGACTTTGAATCGTCGCTATTCAAGACTTCTGAAAGAGAATCAACCATTGCCCCAGCTTATAATTATCGATGGTGGTAAGGGACAAGTGGGGAAGGCGATGGAAGCATTGCGTGAGTTGGGGCTCGAGGATAGAATAAAGCTGATTGGAATAGCTAAGAGACTTGAGGAACTGATTATTCCGGGGGATCCATATCCGCTGTTTTTGGATAAGAATTCTTCGTCGCTTAAGTTAATTATGCAGTTGAGGGATGAGGCGCATAGGTTTGGTATTACATTTCACAGGAATAAGAGGAGTAAGGGACAGATAGAGACGGAATTATCTCAGATTCCTGGTATTGGACCAGTGACAGAGGAGAAGTTGCTGGCGAAGTTTAAAACGATGAAGAGACTGAGAGAGGCATCGTATGAGAGTATTAAAGCAGTAACAAATAAAAAAATCGCAGACATTTTGAAAAATTCTAGGTCAGGTAGCAAGCAGTAAATTTTTATAGCGTTTTATAAAGTGTAGAATATCAGCAGATTATAAAATAGAATAAAAATTGTAGGTTTGCTACCTGACCTAGCATAAAAATAATATTATGGCATATCCAAAGAATATTCAAGATCAGATTTTGGTTTTACAGAAAGCAGAGATAGAAGGGTATTATCAATATCTTTTCGTATCAAGAAAGATGAAAGACCGCAAGGCAGCTGCAGTGGTTGAAAAAATCGGTAAAGATGAACTTAGACATTACAAAGTCTTTCGTAAATATAGTGGAGTAGAGCATATTACGAATAAAAAGCATATAAAAAGGATGTTATTTAAATATAATATTCTTCAATTTCTTTTCGGTGTAACTTTTGTCTTAAAAATCTTCGAAAAGAAAGAATCAGACGTCACTAATTATAAGCTACTTCAAGATGAAGCTCCAGAACTAGCAGCTTTCGCAGTCGAAGAAGAAGCACATGAAGCCAAGCTTATAAGTATTATAAAAGAAGAAAGACTTGACTACATGGGATCCATAGTTCTAGGTCTAAATGATGCACTAGTCGAATTAACAGGTGCACTAGCAGGTTTTACGCTATCCTTAAGTAATAATATAACCATAGCAAGTATAGGTCTGATTACTGGTCTGGCTGCGACTATGTCAATGGCTGCAAGTGCTTTTCTTTCAGCTAATTCAGACGCAGAACCAGGAGATAAAACATCAGAAGATATAGCCAAAGAAGCGGAAGACGAAGGTCCAAGTCCTAAGAAAAAAGCCGCAGTAACAGGTTTTGCCTATCTTGTCACCGTGATAATTTTAACATTGCCATTTTTCTTATTAAACAACCGATTTATCGCACTAGGAACTATGTTAGTACTAGCTATATTAATTATTGCCCTATTTAACTATTACTACTCAGTCGTTAAAAGTAGCAGCTTCATTCGCAGTTTTGGGCAAATGGTCATAATCAGTATGGGAGTAGCAGCAGCATCATTTGTAATATCATTCTTCGTAACCAAAATTTTCGGAATCTAGAACCAAGCGAAGGAGGCATTTTATATTCTGCGGCAATGCTACCACGGCTCAGAGTCCGTTCTGCATAATTTGCGACATACTTCCACGGATAGGAGAAAGGATATCTACAGATTAACATTAAATTTGAATCCAACGTATAGACGAGAACCACTCTGTGGCCCTGTCCAAGCTATTTGTGGCCCTAATAATAGAGGAAACTGCTGAATACGCAAAATATTCAAATCAAGCAAAAAGCTTGACCCCATAGAATAATAATTAGTAGAAACGCTAGGAGCCCTATCATAAGCATAATCAACAAAAGGAAGAATCTGTAACCTTCTCAGGTAAAACAATGGCCCCAAAGAGATATCACTTAGATATATTGGAATAGAATAATCTGCAGTGATTTTAGTAAACTCACTAGTAGGAGTCTGATTAATATATCCTCTTGGAAGATCTGCCTCAGAAGGAAGATAATATTTATTACCATCAAGGAACTGTTTCTGATAACTAAAAGAAAGTTTAAGTCCCTGTCCTCTAACTACACCAGGAAGGTAACCATAAGCCTTAAGATACATCATATTACCAAAATACTCCCCTGTTAAAGGAGCAGTCGAAACAAGAGCCTTTGCTCCAAAACCCCATCTAGGATATAAATTTGAATGAGCCGTCGCTAACATTTGATAATACGTCAAAGCGAAATCAAGTTTATTGTTAAAAATAAACTGCTTACGATTAATAGAATAATACTGATCATTCTGCCACTCCCAAGAAGCCTGAGGAATAATACCTCTATTCCATCCATGACTAGAAAGGTCAATAGGATAATAAGTTAAAATAGTAAAATCAATAAATGGATCATCAGTCCAAAGAAGATTCATAGGACGATAACTACTAATCTTAGTATAATTATCAGACACCGATCCATAAGGAATAGTCTCAGAAAAAGAATACCTTTTTCTATCATTTATATCAGCCGAAATCGATATAATAGGAGCCCATCCAGAATATGTAATATTAACATGCTTAGCTAAATACCCATCATGATAATCCAGTCCAAAAAAAGAAGTAGCAGTTCCGAGATTATTTTGAGAAATCAAAGTAACTCCAGGGTGAACCTCACTCATTATATCCTCCTTACTAATTATAGAAGCCACTTCATTAGGATCATAATAAAGAGGAGCCCAAGAATGTATATTAAAAAAATGCGTTAACTTACTATACTTTTTATGAGGAAAAGCTATAGTATCAAATGCATTTATAGGAGTGATTTCCTCAGAAGGAGAATCCTCATCAAACTGCTTCCTCTGCTCAGTCAATTTTTCTGCTATAGGATACTTAAATGGTTTATTAAAATCAGCAGACTTTAAAACCCTATTCTTTCTATCCTCTTTTATATTCTCCAAAGAGTTAAAGACCGGAATATATCCATTAAGAGTAAACTCAGAAAAATATAAATTATTACTAACAGAATCATAATAAGGATTAGAAGTGCCGAACTGAGAATTCGTCAAATGAGTTAAAGACTTACTGCTCAAATCATAAGCATAAATATTAATCACGCCATCAAGATCACTACTAAAATACAATCTATCCCTTCTTTCACCATTAATAGTATCAGAAACAGCCCTTAAATGCTGAATACTCTGATGCTGCTCCTCCACTTCGCAAATCCATTTTGAGTCCTTTTCCATTCCTATTTTATAAATGCCAAGTCCTTTATCAGTAATCACAGTACAATAAATAGTATCATTTATAAATGCAGACTCTCTTATCTGCCCCTTAAATGGAGCCTCAATTCGTGCTAATATTTTCTTTATATCTTTATTGCGAGAACCAGCATTCTCAACATCATTATCAAGCAAAACTAAAAATGAAGAACCCGTAATAGGATACTCTGTCACGGCAATGTAATGGCCGTCTTGAGATAGTGCAGGATTGAAATATTTAGTGCGTCGGCTTAGACGTTTAAGTTTATGACTAGCAATAGAATAGCTATATAACTCAGAAAAATTTTGAAGACTTCTCGATCCTCTTGAGACCGGTTCTGTCCAATACACTTTATCACCTTGGATAACTAATGGAGAACAAGTGCTATTAAAAGGTCTAATAAGATGCTCTTTCCCTATAGTATCAATGCGAATTAACTCACGTGCATTATGATATCCTGCCTTAGTAGCTATTATCGAACCATAATACCTAGAGCTAGAATCCGATATAGGTCTTAAATTAGTATAATTAGTATAAATATTTGGAAGCTTAGATATAAGAGGAGTATAGTCTGTATAAGGCTTTCTGTTATCATAATCCTGTCTCCATTGTAAGGCGAATTCATAATTATATTTTTTAAACAACTTAAGTCTTGAAAATCCGAAGAATTTCTTACACTGATTAACCTTAAAAAAAGGATTATAAAAATGACGAACTTCATAATCTAAATACGGGCCAATATATGAAACATCATTAGTTTCCATACGAGCAGCAGCATTTATTAAATACCCGAAAGCATAAACATTCGGAGTATAATGTTTAAAAGAACCTAAAAGCCACTTATTCCAATTTCTCATATCACCCTGAATAGCAGCAGCACGATTATACATAGTAAACGAAGCGCTACGTCCACGACCTGCCAGAGAAAGTTCAGTCTCAGAGATAACAGCCCCACCTTCTAGATTAAAACGTCCAGGATATACTATACCAATGCCTGTAGATTGTTGCCCTATAAAGGGATATAAAAACTTATAAACGCCCTTAGTAAAATAACTAAGCTGTCCGATATGACGTGTCTCATGCAGAGCTAAATTTTTAGCCCATATATCAGCAGACCCAGTATAAGCCTCAGGAGTAGTAATAAGATTAACTTGTTTTGGAGCCCAAGATACAGAACCATTACTATATGTAGAAAATGGATGAAGTATTACAGGTATACGTTTAGGATTTATATTTAAAGGCTTTAATATATCAGCACGATTATTCTCCATTAGATTTATATACACCCTTGCGAGTGAATCTATTGGACGTGGATATATAAAAGTATAATGTTTACTTTTAATTTTATTCCATTTTACATTATAAGGCTCAGTTCCCATTGAATAATATTGAGACTGGGCAGGAAATGATAATAATAAAAGGAATAATAAAATTAATATAATTCTAATTTTTTTCATTCTCTATAAGGGGCATATTTTTAAGGAAATTTATTACTCCTAAAGTTGGTACGTCTTTATATAATGTTTTCTTATCTTTATCAAGTATGTAGATACTTGGTATAGCTCGTACGTAATATAGCCCTTTATTTCGAATTATTAAATTAGGATCATAAGCATTAATTAATTCTTTTGGTAAAAGTTGTGACTCTTTATACCAGTCAGCTATGTTTTCGTCAATAAACATATTCAATATCGCTATTCTTTTATTAATTATGAGTTTAGTGATTTTATCAGAAGAATCAACATATTTCATAACATCTTTACATGCATTACACCCTGGATTAGAAAAGATTATAATAGTATAATCTGCTTTTATTTTATATAAAGAAGAAATCTTTCCGTTACGGGTAGAATATTCAAAATCAGAGGCTGGCTGGCCAATTCGATTTTTTAAACATTCTTTAAGATCTTTTTCGTAAAGTTTCTTTTGATTTTCATCGACAAATTTAGAATTAATAAAAAACTCCAGCATAGGAATATATAACTCTTCGTTCCTATAATTAGAATTAACTCCAAATAAAAACTCTGTAGAAATCCCAGATATATCTTCAAACAATGGAGAATCAGGATATTTATCCATCATTAAATCTGTTAATAAACATAATTTCTTCTGTCCTTGTAAAGCTACTTTTAAGTCAGAATTGAAAATATTTATAATATAATCTCTATAAGCTTTCTCGAAACTAAGCTTAGTAATACCACATATTAAATTTGTGTCGATAGGGAAGACTCTAGACGTATCTAAATACTTATCCCAATAATGTAAGGCTACCCAATTAGATATCTCTTTTGTTTGAGTCATCATCGTTGGAGGTGAAACATAAGGAAAATCTTGAGAAATTATCTTTTTTTTAGCTTTAAAATTACAAGAACTCAGAAGCGTTAATGCTAAAAAAAGAATTGAAAGAAAATATATAATACGCTTCATAATAAAAGGTATTTAAAAGTTGAGATACGAAGATTCGAACTTCGACTGGCTGAACCAAAATCAGCAGTGCTACCATTACACCATATCTCAGTAATTTTGGGCTACAAAGATAAATACTTTTTTTAAAAAACAAATAAAAA
>JBAYDV010000029.1:0-22174 GCA_041668045.1 Bacteroidales bacterium
GTGTCCTTCATGTAATGCTCCCATAGTAGGAACAAAACCTATCTCATTCTTATACTCAAGTGAGTTATAAGCTTCGTTAAATTCTTTTAATGTTTTTGCTATAATCATAATTGGGCGCAAACCTACGATTTTAGTTAATTTTTAACAAATTATCTAAGATTTATTTTAATAAAATAGCTTTAAAAACTATTTAAATAATCCGTATAATTGGGCATCTATTTTATCTATGATAGTATTTAAATCTTCAGGTTTATCTTCGAAATTTAAAGTATCCACATCGATAATTAATTTTTTACCCTCGTCATATTCATTAATCCATTTTTCATAACGAGAGTTAAGACCTTTAAGATAGTCAATTCTTATGCTATTCTCATATTCTCTACCTCTTTTTTGAATTTGTGAGACAAGATTAGGAATAGAGGACTTTAGATAGATTAATAAATCTGGAGGATTAACAAGAGACATCATAAGATTAAATAAATCAGTATAGTTGTCAAAATCTCTTGAATCCATAAGTCCCATATCATGGAGGTTGGGTGCGAATATCTTAGCATCCTCATATATCGTTCTATCTTGTATAATAGTACCTTTAGTTTTTGAGAAACTTACTATATCTTGGAATCTTTTGTTTAGAAAATATATTTGAATGTTAAAAGACCAACGTTTCATATCATCATAAAAATCCTCTAAATAAGGATTAAAGTCAACATCCTCAAATTTTGGTTTCCATTTATAATGTTGGGCTAATAAATTAGTTAAGGTAGTTTTTCCACTGCCAATGTTGCCGGCGATAGCTATATGCATAATATTACGAGTTTAGATTTTCTATTTTATGGTATTTTATAAATACATAGCAAATTTACAAACTCTTTTTGTATTTTTGCAATTATGATAAAGACTTTTTATTTTAATCAGATACGTACTTGTTGTTACGTGATTTCAGATGACACTAAAGAATGTGTAATAATCGATCCTGGATTTTTTGAAGATAGAGAAGGAGAAAGATTGTATAAATATATAGAGGATCAAGAATTAACACCAAAAATGATTCTAAACACGCATGGACATGCGGATCATATAATAGGTAACGGACGCTTATCTAAGAAATATAATATCCCTATTTATATGAATCATAAGGATTTATATTTACTAGAAGCCGCTAAGGATGTAGCTATGCAAATTTTTAATAAGGAAATCGAAAATCCACCTAGAGACGTTAAAGATTTAGAAGATGGTCAGATTTTAAAATTTGGACATACTGAATTAAAAGTCTTAGCATCTCCAGGCCATACGCCAGGAGGAGTCGCCTTTTATAATAAGGAAGGTGCTTATGTGATGAGTGGGGATTCTTTATTCGCAGGGAGTATAGGCAGAACAGATTTACCTGGTGGTGATCTAGACACTCTGATGAACAGCTTAAAGTCGAACATCCTGCCATTGCCTTATGAGACACAAGTGTATCCTGGACATGGTCATGCGACAGAGATAGGAATAGAAATGAATGAAAATCCGTTTATTACAGAACAATTTGATATTAATTGATGGATAATATAGATATAGTAAAGGCCAATGTTCATAATTTAAAAGGTATATCGCTTAAAATTCCCAGAAATAAATTAGTAGTAATTACAGGCCTTAGTGGTAGTGGTAAATCTTCTTTAGCTTTTGATACGATATTCGCAGAAGCTCAGAGGAGATATGTAGATACATTATCTACTTATGCAAGGCAATATATAGGTGTATTAGAACGACCAAATGTCGAAAGTATCGAAGGTCTAAGTCCTACTATCTCTATAGAACAAAAGAGTACGAATAAAAACCCACGTTCTACAGTTGGGACTATAACAGAAATCTATGATTTCCTGAGGTTATTATATGCCAGAGCTTCTAGAGCATATTCTCCTGCGACAGGGAAAGAAATGGTTAAATATACAGATGCACAGATTCTTGACTTAATAATTAAAAATTATGAAGGGAAAAAGTGTATGATAATGTCGCCAGTGGTCAAAGGTAGAAAAGGACATTATAGAGATCTTTTTGAAAGTCTGATTAAAAAAGGTTACACACAAGTAAGAGTAGATGGTGAGCTTAAATCATTATTAGATGTGTCAGAAGGACTTGATAGATATAAAATACATGTTGTAGATTTAGTAGTAGATAAGTTAATTCCATCTTCAGATGAAGAAACTATAAAAAGGATACGCACATCTCTTGATACGGCTATGCATTTAGGAAAAGGTTCTATTTCTGTTTGGGATATAAAAGATGATAAAGTAAATCATTATAGTAAATCATTTATCTGTCCCGAAAGTGGAATCTCTTATGCAGAACCTGCCCCTCATTCATTTTCATTTAATTCTCCACAAGGAGCTTGCCCAGCATGTAAAGGATTAGGAGTTAGTCATAAGATAGATTTGTCTAAGATTATTCCAGATTATAAGATATCAATCAATAAAGGAGGTATAGCTCCATTAGGAAAAAGAAAGAACAATAGAATGTTCATGTTCATGGATGCTATCGCTAAAAAATATGAGATATCGCTTGATGACCCAATAGAAGATTTGCCAGATTCTGTAGTGAATTTAATATTATATGGATCTGATGAATTATTCAGAGTGTCATCAATAGGAGGATATTCAGACATGGAATCCTTCCCAGGAATAGTATCCAAATTAGAATCAAAAGATGAAGAAGGAGTTAATAAAAACTTAAGTCGTTTCTCTCAAAAAAGTGTTTGTAGCAAATGTCATGGAACTAGATTAAAAGCCGAGGCTCTCCAATTTAAAATCGATGGTCTCAACATCGCTGAGGTCTCTAATATGGATATAGAAGACTTGTATAAATGGATATCCACATTAGAACCAAAACTAAATAATAGAGAGAAAACGATAGCATCAGACATAATTAAAGAATTAAAAGATAGAATAGGTTTTCTATTAAATGTTGGTCTATCATATCTTTCATTAAGTCGTTCTACTGCTAGTCTTAGTGGAGGTGAAAGTCAAAGAATACGCTTAGCTACACAAATAGGATCTAAACTAGTAAATGTCCTTTATATATTAGATGAGCCAAGTATTGGACTACACCAATCCGACAACATGAAACTCATAAACTCTTTAAAGAAACTTCGTGATGAAGGAAACTCTGTCATGGTAGTAGAACATGATGAAGAAATGATGCGAAATGCTGATTGGCTAGTAGATCTAGGCCCAGGTGCAGGAAAACTTGGAGGAGAAGTCTTATATAACGGACCTGTGTCCAAAATCCTGCAAATGAAGACCTTAACACCCAACGTAGCTAAAGATATGACAGCTCGATATCTTGCTGGAATAGAAAAAATCAGTATGCCAGCAGAGAGAAGAAAGGGCAATGGTAAATTCTTAGAGGTAAAGGGGGCTAAGGGCAATAATTTGAAGAATGTCGATATCCGTATCCCTCTTGGTTGCTTAATCGGTATAAGTGGAGTAAGTGGTAGCGGTAAATCCTCATTAATTAATGAAACATTGATGCCTATTTTAAGCAATTATTTTTATAGATCATTATATACGCCACTGCCTTACGACCAAATCATCGGTATAGATAATATTGATAAAATGATAGAGATAGACCAGACTCCTCTAGGAAGATCTCCTCGTAGTAATCCTGCTACTTATACAAATGTTTTTGGCAGTATAAGAAAACTCTTCGCAGATACTCCAGATGCTAAGATTAGAGGTTTCAATGCAGGAAAATTCTCTTTTAATGTTAAAGGTGGCCGATGTGAAGTATGTAAAGGAGCAGGAGTAGAAGAAATAGAAATGAATTTCCTTCCATCTGTAAATGTATTGTGTAAAACCTGTCATGGAAAACGATATAAACCAGATGTTCTAGCCGTTAAATATAAAGGTAAGAATATTAGTGAGGTGCTCGATATGACTATATCCGAAGCGACAGCTTTTTTCGAACATATACCCTCTATTTATCGCAAGTTAAAAACTATGAATGATGTTGGACTTGGCTATATTACTTTAGGACAGTCAGCTTTAACACTTTCAGGAGGTGAAAGTCAAAGAGTAAAATTATCATCTGAATTATCAAAAACTAGTACCGGTAATTCTCTTTATTTATTAGATGAACCAACTACAGGCCTTCATGCACAAGACATTAAAATATTACTTGGAGTCTTACAGAAGCTCGTCGATCAAGGCAATACAGTGATTGTTATCGAGCATAATCTAGATGTTCTCAAATCTGTGGACTACTTATTCGATATGGGTCCACGTGGAGGAAAAGATGGTGGAAAAATAATGGCAGAGGGAACTCCGGAATTTATTGCTAAATTAGCAAAAGAGAAAGAAGCTTTTACTTCTACAGGTTATTATTTATACAAAGCCATAAAATATTGTGAAAATGGAAAAGATTAAAGTTTTATGTAAAAATACTAATGAGTATTATGAAGTTGAACCAGGGACTACCCTTATGCAACTCATGAAACAATTAGACAAAAAAGATATGGAATCTAATTTTCTTATGGCATATGTTGATAATATGCTTAAAGAACTTAGTTACCATATTTATATACCACATACTATTCTATTTTTAGACAAATCACATCCTGATACCCAAAGGTCTTATTTGAGAACACTCTCTTTTATCGCTCAAAAGGCCGCATCTGAATTATTTGAAAAATATTCTTTGATTCTGGATTATACTCTTCCAAATGGTTTATATGGAGAATTAAGAAGAAAAAGTGCTAATAATGGAGATGGTACACCGAAAGAAGTGCAGATGTCTCTGGCCGATGTAGTTCAATTAAAAAAGAGGATGCGGGAAATCGTTGAGGCTGATTTTCCTCTTGTCAAATTAAAACTACCAAATAAAGAAGCAGCTGCTATTTTTAGAAAGAATGGCAGAGAACAAAAGGCTTTATTAACAGAGGTAGTCGGACATTTTTATGTTTCTACATATCTTTTAGACGGATATATAGATACTTTTTATGGACCTCTTTTATATTCTACAGGAAAGGCTAAAGTATTTGATGTTATTCCTTATCATTATGGTTTTTGCATACAGACCTCTTCAGTTTTAGATCCTAATAAGATTAGTAACTTTAAATATCAAGACAAGTTAAGTGCTGTTTTTAGAGAAAATGCTGATTGGTGTGCTAAGACAGGTGCGAGTACCCTGGGATCAGTAAATGCACTTATACGTGCAGGAAAAGCCAAAGATATAATACTGATATCCGAGGCACTTCATGAAAGAAAATTTGCAGATATCGCAGATATGATTTATTCCAAAAGAAATAAGCTACGTTTGGTATTAATCGCAGGCCCGTCGAGTAGTGGTAAGACGACGACGTCTAAACGCATTGCCCTACAATGTAAAGTACTAGGTCTGAATCCTATCGTAATAGCTATGGATAATTATTTCGTCAGTCGTGATAAAACACCCTTGGATGAAAATGGTGAATATAATTTCGAAAATCTTCATGCTTTAGATTTAGAATTATTAAATAATCAATTGAATGATTTATTTGATGGTAAAGAAATCAATGTTCCTACCTATGATTTCATAAAGGGAGATCGCATTTTTGATGGAAAGATGATTCATATGGAAGAAAATGATATTATTATCATGGAGGGAATTCATGCACTTAATCCAGAATTGCTGCCTGATGTATCTAAAAATAAAGTTTTTAAAATTTATGCATCTGCTCTAACATCTCTTTCTATTGATGAGAATAATAGTATTTCAACATCTGATAACAGAAAGCTTAGACGTATGACGAGAGATTATGCTACTAGAGGTATAAGTCCAGAAGAAACTATATTACGTTGGCCAAGTGTAAGAAGGGGAGAAGAAAAAAATATTTTCCCTTTCCAGGAAAATGCAGATGTAATGTTTAATTCTACTTTGATATATGAACTTCCGATGTTAAAATATTATGTAGAACCTTTACTACATACCATTTCTCCCACTTCAGATGCATATCCAGAGAGTTTAAGACTTCTTAAATTTCTTTCATATATAGTTGGCTTATCACAGTCAGACACTATACATATTCCTCCCACATCAGTGATGCGTGAATTTATAGGAGGAAGTTCTTTTAATTATTAACAAATCTTCTAGTTATCAACAATTGTTAATAACTAGAAGAACTATATAAGGTTATTTATTTCTTTTTGAGCCAATATTCCGGATTTTGTTTACTAGTACCTTTCCATAATTGGAAATGTAATTCACCATGGTCTTCTTTATCATCAACTACACCAATAGGAGAGCCTGTATCTAAATTTTGATCTCTTTTCACGTATATTCTTTTAAGTTTAGTGTAAAAAGTAAAATATTCGCCATGTTGTATTAAAATACATTGATTATAACCAGGCATTACCAATATCTGTTTTACTACACCTTTAAAAATACAAAATACAGAAGCATTTTTGTCTGTTGTTATATTGATTCCATTATTATATGGCAGTTTTACTGATTTAAAAATAGGATGATAATGTTGACCAAAATGTTCTGTTATTACTCCTTGTGAGACAGGCCAAGGTAATTTGCCTTTATTATTAGCGAAATTAGATGACAATTTATAATCTATTTTAATCTGCTCTTTTGTCTGACCTTTTTTAGACATTTTTTCTTTAGCCACAGCAGCAGATAATAATTGCTCTATTTTTTTATTTAACTCTTCTACCTCTTGACGCTTTTGTTTTAAAGTAGCTAAATAGTCATTTTCTTTTTTCCGTAAAGAATTAATTTTTTTATTAATCTGATCTCTTTCTATAATATATAATCGATATTCTTTTGTATAAGATATCCTATTTTGTTCTAGTTGATTTTTATAAGAAATTAAAGTTTTTTGAGCTTCTGTAAGTTTTTCACTTGTGCTTTTTATCTCTTTAGCTTGTGTATGTACTTGTTCTGAAATATTTTGTAAATATGACCATCTTCTAATACTTTGACCGAGATTTTCAGATGAGAAAATAAACATGAATAAGAGCTTAGGATCACGATTTTTATAAGCATTATATACCATTTTTTCATAATACTTCTTTAAAGTATCTAATCTATTTGTAAGCTGCTGAATTTCTTTATTTTTTTTATATATACCTATATTATATTGACTTATTTCGTTAGATATTTCATCTAGTAAAGCTTTTTTTGTATTAATTTTTTTTTGAGTAAGCACTAAAGTATTTATGCTTTCTTTATGCGAACTTTTAGTCGTCGAAAGCTGCTTATCAATATAAGATATTTCTTCTTGCAACTTTTTCTTTTTGGCATTCTCTAGATTTAAGTTCTGACCAAATGAAGAAGCAGGAAATATGAATAATATAAGAATAAAGATTAAAAAGAAATTTTTCATTTCAAATTTTTCATTTCAAGTTTTTTCTGAGCTATTTTTTTATCAATGTCTAGGCTTGGATCCATTTTTTTAGCTCGTTCCCAATAAATAAAAGCTAAATCATATTCTTTCAATGCATATAATACATCCGCATAATGGTCAATAGTCGTAGCACTCTTTTCTCCTCCATATAACATAGCATGTTTAAAATATTTCTTAGCCTCGTAATAATTTTTCTGTAAATACAGAATCCATGCATATGTGTCAAGATAAGTCGGATTATCTGGTTCTTTTTGAATAGTTATTTGACTCATTTTATGCGCTTTATTGAGCTTTTTATGCTCTTGACTTAAAAAATACGCGTAATTATTTAATGTCGGACAATTTTCAGGATCAAGCTTTAAAACTTGATTATAATAATAATAAGCCTTTTGGCTCATACCCTTATTATAATATGTATCGCCAAGAGATGTATAGCATGCGACTTTTATAGAATCTACATCTGAAAAGTCTTTCAATGCCTGATGATAAATCTCGATAGCTTTATCTTCTTTTTTAGTTTTAAGATAAGCTATTGCTTCTAATTCTCTAAAAGCATATGATTTAGGAAATAATTTAATCGTTTTATTAGCTTCTTTACTTAATAAATCCCAATCTTGAAGATAATATAAAAGATAGATATACTGCATACTAGCCTTTTCATCTTTTATATTATTTTCCATATAATTCTTAAAAATATCTTTTCCAGCATCTAAATTATTTGTTTGAATAAAATATGAACCCGCTGTTGAAGTTAGAGCACTATCATTAGGATTAGTATAAGCAGTATTTATAAGAAGAGAATCAACTTTCATCTTATAATTTTGAATATAATTTGGTTTTAATATTATTCCCTTAAGATAAGAATTCTTAGCTTGTGGATCAATATATTTAGAAGACATAGCCATATTCAAATATTTAAAATAGGTATTATAATCTTTTTTCATTCTATATATTTCGCCCATGCCTAAATATACGAATTGAAAAGTAGAATCTAAATCAAGAGCTTTTTTATAATATCCTAGAGCCCTTTCACTATCATATCGAGCCTTATAAATATCTCCTAGTCTATATTCGAATAAAGCGAAAGGATGATCCTTTTCGAATTCTTCTAGAAAATTTTGTGCTTCCGTATTTTTTCCTTGTTTTACTAAAAGATTATAACGGGTATTTCCTGTACGTTCATTAGCGCCCTGGAGAGTTTCTATTCTATCAAGAGCTTTTAATGCTTGATTAATATCTTCATTAGATAAATCCTTCTTATAAACAATATACGTATTCAATATAGATAAATAATAATCTACATTATTTGGTTCATATTTAATTAAATTTTGATATATGCTAAGACTTTTATCAACATCATTATTAGATAAATATATTTGAGCTAAAGACCTTTGATACCAAGTATTAGTAGAATCTATACTTATCGCTTTATTAATATATTTAATACTTTTATCTATATTCTTCTCAGTTGAATAAATAATGCCCAAATAATAATAAGCAGCATCATTATTCTCATCTAAATCTATAGATTTTTTAAAAAATGAAGTCGCTGTTTTTATAGAATCAAGATTATAATATTTCATAGCCTCTATAAAATAATCATCAGATGTGCTAATAGTGTCTTTGAGAACTTTCATATTTTGACCCTTAGCTATAGAACTAAAAAAGGTGAAAGTTATTATAAATATTATAAAAAATATTCTATGTTTCTGCATTGTCATAATGTAATTTCGTACTAATTTACGTAAAATTAAACAAATTCTTTGCCACGATGTAATAAAATAACTTATTTTTGTGCTGATGCAACGTTTTAGAATATTAATGCATCTTAAAATTAGTAACAATGTCGATTAGCGTATCTTGCTACCCAAATGAGAAGGAGCTTGTAAAAGCTTGTCTTAAAAATAAAAGAAAAGCTCAGCGTGAGTTATACGAGAAGTATTCTTCCCGTATGTTTTCTTTATGTTTGAGGTATGCGAAAGATGCTGATACAGCGCAAGATTACTTGCAAGAAGGTTTTATTACTGTTTTTACTAAACTGAAAAATTATTCAGGAGTTGGTTCTTTTGAGGGTTGGATGAGAAGAATATTCATTAATACAGCATTGATGGAACTCAGAAAAAATGATATTTTAAATGACTCTGAGGATGTCGATGAATTAAAAACGAATATACCATATATTGAAAATACACTAGACAAGATTCAAGGGAAAGAAGTTCAAAAATTAATTTCACAGATGCCTATTGGATTTAGAACTGTTTTTAATATGAATGTAATCGATGGATATTCACATCAAGAGATAGCTGAAAAGTTGAATATTACAGAAGGAGCTTCTCGTTCTCAACTTAGTAGGGGAAGAACATGGCTGAAAAATAGAATTTTGGAATTACAAAAATGAAAGAAATAAACGATATAGATTTTGATCAGCAGATTAAAGAACTATTGGACTCTTCTAATGAGCCGATAGATTCTTCTGTCGAACAAACTGTCTGGAAAGGAATCGAATCGGGATTAAATCGACGAAATACTTTCACTTTAGTTTATAAGTCAGCCGGCTTATTAGCGATAGCTGCTTCTTTACTAATAGGTATCTTTCTAATAATGCCAGACTATAATAATCCTTCGAAGAAATACGAATATTCAAATGACCTGGCAGTTATTCATAATAATAAGCCATCAATAGATCAAAGCATATCACAAATTGGTCAATTAAAACCATCTAGTTTAATGGCTTTTAACCATTCTAAAAAAAATACCCTAGTTGGCGAAAACACATCTAACGAACAAATAAATGAAGCAAAAGCTTCTAGAAAAGATATTTATATCTCTCAAGGCGAAGAAACAGTCCTTAATAACGAGCAAAGTGCTATATCTGACGATAACGCGAATAAACACCAAGTTATCAATGCTAATAAAGGCAATGTAGAAAACCAGACTGGAGTAGAAGCTAAAGATTTAGAAGAAGCGAATATTTCAAACCTTGATAATGTTCAATTAAGATACGAAGATGACTCATTGTTTGTTGAAGAAGAAAATGTAAAATCTCGATTAATAAATATAGGTATTTATTCAAATGCTGGTATAGGAATTTTAGACGATCCTACTGATTTTTCATCTCCTAGTTATGCTCCAGGAAGTGAGCATGCGATGAGAAATTCTGGTATTGTTCCAATTTCCGAAAGACCAGAACATGCGATGCCTATTTCCATTGGGGCACAAGTACATTTTAGAATTACTGATGAATTAATGATTGGAACAGGAATTAATTTTACTTATCTTTATAGTAAGTATGAAGCACTTGTTGATAATATGACCTCACAAGACGTTGTACGCCAGAAGTTATATTATTTAGGTATTCCTGCGAATTTATATTATAATATTTTACAAAATAAAAATGTAACATTTTATGCCAATGCTGGTTTTATGGTAGAAAAAGGATTGAAAGCACAATTTAATTTAAAAGATCTCCAGAATAACTATTCTACAAGATCTTCTGATATCGATCCTCTTCAATGGTCAATTAATGCTGGTATAGGTTTTGAATACAAGCTATTCCCTAAAATAGGTTTGTACTTAGATCCTAGTATTAGTTACTATTTCGATAATGATCAGCCTTATAGTATTAGAACAGAAGAACCATTGCAGTTAAAAGCAGACATTGGAGTCAGGTTCCATTTTTAGATAAATTAAAAAAATATGTTATTATTATATAATTTTAGTATCTCGCTTTATTCATTTGGAGCTAAAATTGCGGGATTATTTAATCCTAAAGCGAAATTATTCTCACAAGGAAGAAAACACATTTTCTCAAATATAGAAAAAGAATTAAATCAAGTTCGTGTAGAAAGAAAAAAACAAGGTAAGCAAACTCACATTATCTGGGTACACTGTTCATCAGTAGGTGAATTTGAGCAAGCAAGACCTCTTATAGAATCTATTAAACGCAGACAACCTGATTATTTTATTTTATTGACTTTTTTCTCACCTTCTGGTTATGAATTAAGAAAAAATTATGAATATGCTGATTGGGTATTCTATCTTCCTATGGATACTACACATAAAGCTAATAAATTTCTTAATATAGTACAACCAGTAAAAACTATATTCATTAAATATGAATTTTGGTATAATTATCTACATGGCTTGAAAAAAAGGAATATTCCTACATATATAGTATCTGCTTTATTCAGAGAAAATCAAATCTTCTTTAAATGGTACGGAGGCTTTTTCAGAAAACTTCTGACTTCATATAATATGCTATTTGTTCAAGATGAAAATTCTAAAAAATTATTAAATAGTATTGGCATTGATAATGTAGAAATATCAGGAGATACTAGATTTGACAGAGTTTACAAATTATTAAATGAAAAAACTCGTAAACTTGATATAGTAGATGCTTTTTCGCAGGGAAATAAAAAATTATGGGTAGCAGGAAGTACTTGGCCTGAGGATGAGAAAAACATATTAATGGCACTTAACAGATTACCATCTAATAAATTGATCTTAGTTCCTCACGAAATTTTCGCTTCTCATATAGAAGAGATTTGCAAAAGATTCTCTCAATATAATCTTATAAAATACTCTGATATCTTAGCTAAATTAAATTCTTTTGATACTTCTTTAGCTGAAAGCAGAAAACAAATAAAAGAATATTTTAAAAAAATAGGTAAGGCAGATATACTTTTAGTTGATGAGATAGGCTTTTTATCATCATTATACAAATATGGAAGTTTTGCTTACATAGGTGGAGGTTTTGGTGCTGGCATTCATAATATTTTAGAGGCTGCCACTTATGGTGCTCCGATAGTTTTTGGACCTAATTACAAAAAATTCAGAGAAGCCAATCAACTTATAGAAAAAGGAGGAGCTTTCTCTTATATATCACCAGGAGAGCTTGTTGATATATTAGAAAAATGGCTTACAGATGAGAACTTCCTATGGGATACTTCGACAGTATGTAGAAATTATGTATCTGAAAATTTAGGAGCTACAGAATTAATAATGGCGAATATTTGAGGGATAGAAAATATAAAATTATAAATTATCTTCATAAAAAGAGTATAAGAAATTAAAAAAACGGGATTTATCTCGTTTTTTTTTATTGAATTCAGTATATCTTAATTTAGCTATTGTCGAAAAAATATTTCTATTTTACATTTGTAGAAAAAAGACAAGATGTTGTGTAGGACTTATGGAGCTATGTGTGTAGGATTGAATGTAGTTAGGATAACCGTCGAGGTATCTATAACTCAAGGAGTAGGAATATATTTAGTGGGCTTGCCAGATAGTGCAGTTAGGGAATCTTTGCTAAGAGTGACTACAGCTCTTCAAAGTCATAATTTTAGAATTCCTGGGAAGAAAACAGTTATAAATTTAGCACCCGCTGATTTAAAAAAAGAAGGTACTGGATATGATGTAGCGATAGCAGTAGCATTACTTACAGCATCTCGTCAGATTTCGTTTTTTAATTCTCAAGATTATTTAATCTTCGGAGAAATCGGATTAGATGGTACTCTTAGACCTGTAAAAGGTGTTTTACCCATAGCTATGTTTGCTAAAGATAAAGGATACAAAGCTTGTATATTTCCTAAGGCATCATCTGGTCAGGCTCGTTTTGTCAATGATATTAAAATTTATGGTGCGAATAACCTGATGGAGGTCGTTGATATAATTAATGGCGAAAGATATACAGATAATTTATTAATAAAAGGAATAGACAAGTTTACTTTTTCCTTTGAGTCAGGAAATCTTAATGATATAGAAAGAAATAATGAGGGAGGAGAAGTGTTCTCAGAATTTGATTTTCGAGATGTAAAGGAGCAGGACTTCGCGAAAAGAGGGCTGGAAATAGCTGCAAGTGGAGGACATAATGTGATATTAGTAGGATCGCCTGGCTCAGGAAAAAGTTTTATGGCTAAATGTTTACCTTCTATTTTACCACCAATGACACGTGAAGAATCATTAGAAACTAGTATGATTTATTCTGTAGCAGGTGAATATTCAG
This sequence comes from Bacteroidales bacterium, assembly GCA_041668045.1. Classification (GTDB taxonomy): domain Bacteria; phylum Bacteroidota; class Bacteroidia; order Bacteroidales; family UBA932; genus JBAYDV01. Next base: position 13,374 of record JBAYDV010000029.1, read on the forward strand.
ATAATAAGGAGTTAATGATTACTCGACCATTTAGAACTCCTCACCATACTTGTTCTCAAATCTCATTAATAGGAGGTGGCCAAAAATGTAAACCTGGAGAGATATCTCTAGCTCATAATGGAGTATTATACCTTGATGAGATGACACAGTATCCTAGATACATATTAGATTCTCTTCGTCAACCACTTGAGGATAGAAAAATATCTATTTCGAGAGCTAAATATAAAGTCGAATATCCTGCGTCATTTATGTTAGTAGGATCTATGAATCCTTGTCCATGTGGTTATGCAGGTGAAGATGAGCAGAGATGTAATTGTACACCGCCAATGATATCCAGATATTGGTCCAAAATATCAGGACCATTATTAGATAGAATAGATTTACAAATAAGAGTAAGAAGAGTCGATAGTAAAAGTCTAACTGAAGAAACTAAAGCAGAAAGCAGCCAAACTATAGCTGAAAGAGTAAGAGCTGCGAGATATATTCAATATAAACGTTCCGGAATTCCTAATGCTCAAATGAATCCTATTCAAATTGAAAAATGCTGCGTGTTAGGGGTAAACGAAAAACGATTTATGAAAAAAATTATAGATAAATTTAACCTTTCAGCCAGGTCATATAACAGAGTCTTAAAATTATCAAGAACTATTGCTGACTTATCTAAATCAGAAAACATAACTATACAACATATCTCAGAGGCTGTGCAATATAGATTTTAATATAATTTTGGTATATATAGCCTATATTCATTACATTTGTCGAAATATAACTAATGATAGTATTTAACACAGAAAGTTATATTAATCTAGATATGAAAATAGTAATAAATGCTAAATACCATGACTTGGCAGAGTTTATAAATTCTCTTCCTGCTATATTTGAAAAACAAGGGGAGGTGCTAAATGATGCTAGAAATGTAATAAAAAGATTCCAGGTAGGAGATTTAAAAATAGTAGTTAAAAGATATAAATTACCAAATATTTTTCAAAGAATAATATATTCTACAATACGTCCAACGAAGGCCCAGAGGGCTTATGATTATGGACTGCTATTTAATCAATTAGGAGTAGATACTCCAGAACCAATAGCGTATATTCTAACTTATCGTACTTTATTTAGATATGGCTATTTTCTATCTCTTAATACTGACGATGAATCAGTTTTAGATCTTATAAAAAAATCTGGAAAATCAGATACAGAAAGATTTGAAAATAGTAGAAAATTATTAATAGAATTAGCTGTTTTTTTAGCAGATTTACATAAGAAAGGAATATTTCACGGAGATTTAAATCTATCAAATGTTTTATGTAGAATTCAAAATAATAAGTATCACTTTTCATTAATTGATACTAATAGAACACATTTTCACAAAAATCCATCAAATGATATTTGTATAGATAATTTGACAAGACTCACTCAGCCAGACCTTATTTATGAATATATTGTTAAGAATTATGCGAAAACAAGGAATCTGGATGAGCAAAAGACTATAAAACAAGCTAGTGAAAATCTTTCTAACTTTAGAAAAAAGAGAAATAAAAAGGCGAAAATAAAACGATGTTTAAAGATATAATAATACTTTTGAGAGTATAAATCTTTAATTTTTTTTATCTTTGCTGTTCATATATACAAGATTTTATTTTAAATAAAAATGAATAGGATTATTATAAATGGTCTGTCAGATTTAAATGAAGCAGCTGAAAAATTTCTATCCCTTACAAAAGAATATTCAGTTATAGCTTTTTATGGGGAAATGGGTGCTGGTAAAACAACATTTATAACTGCTATCTGTGAAAGATTAGGGGTTCAAGATTTAGTAAATAGCCCTACGTTTACTATAGTTAATGAATATTTGGCTAAAAATAATAGACCTATTTATCATTTTGATTTTTATCGTGTCGAGGACTTACGAGAAGTTATCGACATGGGATTTGAAGAATATATTTATAGCGAAGGCCTCTGTCTTATAGAATGGCCGGAAAAAATAGAAGAACTAATTCCTGAAGAAACACTTAAAGTAAAAATTAATATTATCGACGATAATACCCGGGTTCTCGAGTTTTAACGTAGAAAAAACCTGAATTAATACAGGGAATAACAATATCACATGAATAAAGTAGATTATTTGATTATTGGAAGCGGGTTGGCTGGATTATTTTCAGCTTATGAAAGCTCTCCAAACGGCAGTGTATTAGTGATCACGAAAAAAGCGCTATCCATAAGTAATTCTTTTAATGCACAAGGAGGAATCGCAGCTGTGACTGATGCACATGACGACCCAAAATTTCACTTCGATGATACATTGGAGGCAGGAAGAGGCTTGTGTGAAGATAATGCTGTAAATATTTTAGTTAATGATGGTCCAAAAAGAATTAAGCAAATCATAGAGGCTGGAATGAAATTCGATATGGAAAATGGACATCTCTCTCTAGGTTTAGAAGGAGGTCATCACCGTAATAGAATTTTACATGCAGGAGGAGATTCAACTGGAAGGTTCGTTACTGAATTTATAATAAAGAAAGTTCTCTCAGATAAAAATATTAAAATTACAGAAGATATATATGTAATCGACTTTTTAGTAAAAGAAGGAGAATGTTTTGGAGTCAGAGCTTGGGATAATAATAAAAATGAAGAAGTTCTGATATATGCTGAACACACTATACTAGCATCAGGTGGTTCATCTACTATATATAGAAGAACGACAAATCCCGAAACAGCTATGGGAGATGGAGTAGCTATGGCCTATGAAGCAGGTTGTAGAATAATGGATTATGAATTTGAACAGTTCCATCCTACTTCATTATATATGGAAAATTCATCTTCTGCTTTTCTAATAAGTGAAGCAGTAAGAGGAGAAGGTGCATATCTACTAAATAAAAACAATGAACGCTTTATGGTGCCTCTTCATGAACTTCATGAATTAGCTCCAAGAGATATAGTAGCAAGATCTATCTTTAGACAAATGATAAAAGATCAGATGCCATATGTTAGATTATCATTAAAACATCTAGATAAAAATAGAATCAGAAAAAGATTCCCTATGATTCTAGAAAAATGCAAGACTGCTGGATATGATTTAACGGATGAAATACCAGTAGCACCAGCGGCACATTATACAGTAGGTGGTGTATATTCTAACCTGAATGGTCATAGTGATATTAAACATTTATATGTTTGTGGAGAGGTAGCAGCTACAGGAGTTATGGGTGCTAATCGTCTAGCTTCAAATTCATTAATAGAATGTTTAGTCTTCGCAGATAGAATAGTAAAAGATACCATTCAGCAGAAAACTAGACTAACTACAGAATTAGAAGAAGGTATTTTCAAAAAACGTTACACTAAGAACCCTGAAAATAAGAAATTATACAACGCATTAAAAGAAAAAATCTCTGATATACTAAGTAAAAAGGCAGGAATAATAAGAAACGAAGATGGCTTAGTCGAGGCTTTGAATGAAATCAATAAGGAATTTGATAAAGTCAAAGATAACCATACAGAGTATTATATAGATAAAATTTATAAAATGCTAGTTGTAGCGAAATTAATTCTTCAAGGAGCTGAATTTAGAAAGGAAAGTAGAGGTGGGCATTATAGAGAAGATTATCCAGAATTAAACGATAACTTTTTATTACACTCTATTCAACAAAAAGATAAAGAAATAACAACAAAGGCTGTAAATGATGGAACAAACGAAATTAATAGATAAGCTAATAGATTTAGCGATAGAAGAAGACATATCTACAGGAGACATAACTACGACTTCGATAATACCGAAAGCTTCAAAAGCAGTAGCTACTATGAAAGCTAAAGCATCAGGAGTAATATCAGGTATAGAAATAGTAAAAAAAGTTTTCGAAAGATTTCAGAAAGACATTATTTGGACACCATATAAGAAAAATGGTGATAGAGTAGAAGTAGGAGATGAGATATTAATGATTCAAGGTACATACCAAGCGCTTCTAGAAGGAGAACGCCTTTCATTAAATATATTTCAGAGAATGTGTGGTATCGCCACAGAAACAGCTAAATATGTAAAGGAAATACAAGAATTTGACACTCAGATTCTTGATACACGAAAAACAGCTCCTGGATTACGCGTACTAGATAAAATGGCAGTTAAAGATGGAGGAGGAACTAATCACAGAATGGGCTTATATGATATGGTCATGATAAAAGATAACCATATCAAGATGGCAGGATCCATCACAAAGGCTGTAGAACAAGTTCGCAAATCTTTACAAGAGAGAAAAATTTCAGGCAATGACCAAGTTATTCGAGTAGAGGTAGAAACAACTAACCTAGCAGAAGTTCGTGAAGCATTAGAAGCTGGGGCAGACATCATCATGCTAGATAACATGTCAAATGATATGATGAGTGAAGCAGTAAAAATTATAGATCATAAGGCAGACACAGAGGCTTCAGGCAATATGTCAGTAGCCCGACTCAAAGGAGTAGCAGCGACTGGTGTAGATTTTATCAGCGTGGGAGCATTAACACATTCAGTAGTCGCTATGGATATTAGTATGAATATTAAAGAAATATCAAATGAATAAGCAAGAGCTGATTTCAGAAATTCAGAGACTTAAAAAAGAAAAAAATGCTATCGTTTTAGCACACTATTATTCAGATCCTGATGTGCAAGATATAGCAGATTATTTAGGAGATTCACTTGGCTTATCTAAAACAGCAGCCAGTTCGACTGCAGATATTATAGTCTTTTGTGGAGTGCATTTTATGGCAGAAACAGCAGCTGTACTATGTCCAAATAAGAAAATTCTAATTCCAGACCCTACAGCAGGATGTTCATTAGCTGATGGAGCCACACGTGCACAGCTAAAAGAATGGAGAAAACAAAATCCTGATGGTCAGATTATAAGTTATGTCAATACATCAGCTGAAGTAAAAGCAGAATCAGATTTATGCTGTACATCTGCCAATGCAGAAAAAATGGTTGACTCACTACCAGCAGACAAACCTTTATTATTCGCCCCAGATATTCATCTTGGGGGATATATAAAAGCCCTTAGAGAAAAAGAAGGTATTAGCAATATCAAATTATGGAATGGCCACTGCGATGTACATGAAAAAATTACACTCAAAGCTGTTCAAGATAAGATGAGGCAATATCCTGATACAGATGTCTTATTACATCCAGAAGCAGCCTGCTCATCAGAAAAAGAGATTATGGAAAATCCATTCTGTTTTATGTACTCGACTTCAGGTATTATAAATCATGTAGCCAAATCAAAGAACAAAACATTTTTGATAGGTACAGAAATAGGAACTTTACATGAATTAAAGAAACAAAATCCAGATAAAGATTTTATTCCAGTAGTTGAAGATGCGATATGTGAGCATATGAGAAAAACGACACTAGACAAACTACATAAATGTCTTTTAACTGAACAATATCAAGTAACAGTACCTAAAGATATAGCTGATGAAGCCATTCTTCCTATTCAGAAAATGATGGATAGAAGTTAGTGAAGTTATATATTATTTTGAAGTAGCTATATATTCATTAAGAATAGTATATCTATTTCTTATTTTAATAGCGAGAGGTATAAGATTAAAAAAATCCTCATCACTAAAAGGAATTTTTTCTATCATTTTACCAAGTCCTATTTGGTCGTAAAAAGCTTTAAGAATATTATAAAATTTTAAATCTTTTCTACAATATTTTTCAATTAGAAGAAAGGCCCAGGCTACTTGAATACCATGAAGACTTGATTTTTCAGGGTAAAATTCATCAATAGCATGACTAATAAGATGTTCACTACCACTAGATGGACGAGAAGAACCATTCCATATCATGGATAGACCGGAATTGACTAATCCATAAGTTAAATCTTTTAAAAAACAATTTGAATATATGTCAGATTCAGAGTAATTATCGAGTAAATTATTCGTAGATCTTGAAATCATAAAAGAGAATTCATTTATATCCTCGAATCCTTTAGATTGAGATAATTCCCAATCTTTTAAAGCAGAAATATTAGATAATAAATCTCCAACACCAGCTAATATCAAAGCCTTACTACTTTTTTTAACTATGGATAAATCAACGATTAATCCTAGCGGAGAATCAGTGCCAAAACTTTCCTTTTTTGTATCTTTTCTTAACCTGGCTACAGGAGAATATATAGCATCATTAGATAATGTAGATGGAATAGCTATATAGGGTAAAAGTTTTTTAGTAGCCGTAAATTTAACTAAATCTAAGACGCTTCCTCCTCCAAATGCTATTAATATACAAGATTTAGAATTTATTTTTTCCGCTAATTCTTTATATTCTTTTATTTCACCACCTTTAACAAAAATTATTTTAGCAAATTCGTATGGGTTAAATCTATCTCCATATAAATCAAACAATTCTTTTTGTGTAATTAATATTTTTTCTTCATAATAAAGATGACCATCTCTCATAATATCTTCAATACTATTGAGAATATTGTCACCTATTTTGAAAATAGTAGGACGACTTATACTTTTATTCATTATTTGATTTCTTCAAATTCTTTATAATATCTGATGTGCTAATACCTTGAGTATATGGCATGAAAACTAGTTTTATTTTATTTTCTTCTACAAAGTCTTTCGTGAGGCGGATTTGGTCTAAGTAAGAATTTCCTGTCCAGTCACTTCCATGTACTATAATATTTATACCATACTTTAAAATATAAGGTTTATTATCAAATCCTTTTATAATAAAAGCTTTGTCAACATATTTACATGCTTCTACTACCTTTAAACGATTTTCTTCATCTATTATAGGTCGTCTTTGATATTTACTAGTCATCTCATCGCCATTAATAGCGACTATAAGTTCATCACCAAGTAATCTAGCTCTTCTTAGTAGTTCTACGTGCCCTGCATGAAATAAATCGAAGACACCAACAACATATACTACTTTTTTCATTTATTTTTTTTTATTTATTTTACCGAAAGTCTTTATACATGTGTGTCGTCTCCAGATATTCATTGCTTTGTGAGAAGGAACACCATGTTTTTTTATATATTCTTCTATATAGTTATACATCCTGCTACATACTTTACCATCGAAATAAGGATCGTAATTATCAATAAACCATTTATTATATTCTTTTATCTTTTTATCTTTAAAGGCAGTTGGATATACATCAAATAATTGTTCTGGCTTGCTAATATTAATCCAACGAGGATTCTCATTATTAGTATTAATTGTTATTACTGGCTTATTAAGTAATAAAAATTCATATATCGTAGAAGATGTATCGCTAATCATCAAATCTGATATTAACTGATATTTCGCTATGTCTGGATTATCTATCCATATTATATTGTTATATTTAGAAGCTATTGCCTTATATTTAAGAATGTATTCTGTAGATGTAAGAGGATGAAATTTAAATAATAAAACTATATCTTCTTTTAAAGCTAACTCTATTAAAGTTTGTTCCATGATTCCTAAGGATGTGAATCTTTTAGAAAAAGTAGGAGCATATAATATTATTCTACTAGCTTTATATTTATTCAGTATATCTTTTCTTTCATCTTCAAAATCAGCGTAATGAGCCTTAATCCAATCTTGTTTAGTCCAACCTGTTTCTACTACCTCGAAGTCAGATTTTTTATTATGTAAAGCTTTAAATCTTTTAGTGAAATAAGGTCCTTGTGTGAAATATAAGTCAAAATATCCTCTAATTTTAAAGTGCCCTCTTTTTTCAGCAGCATAACCATGAAAAATGGAAACTTTTATCCCTGGTAAGTAGTAAGGAACAATATTTCCAGGAACAAATATTACGTCAGGATTATAGTCGTAAATTTCTTGTATAGAATAAGTCCAATCAACACTATCTCTATATTTAAATTCATCAATCTTATCTGCATGTAAATACCACTTAACTGAATAAGATCTTTTTTTAGCTTCTAATTCAAGGGGATATAAAATACTAATAGCATATTTGTTTTCACAGAAAAGTACGACTTTCATATTATTCTTTTTTTAAAGGACACAAATATAAACAAATTACTTTAGTCTTGATTATATAAGTTAACAGCTGCTACTGCATAAAGTGCGGCTGTTTCTGTTCTCAGACGAGAAGATCCAAGAGAAATAGGAGTGAACCCTGATTTCATAGCAGTTAGAGCTTCTTGTGGCGAAAAATCACCTTCAGGGCCTATAAGGAAAATACAAGATTTTTTTGCAGATGAGATATGTTCGACAGCTTCAGAAATAGATTTTCTTTCAAATCCTTCTTTTGAGATTAATTCTTCATCACAAAAAGCTATATATTTAAGCACTTCTGAATTCTTATCATCAGCATTAAATTCTTTAATAAAATCTTCAAATGATATTGCATCATCATAAAGAGGAAGATAGGCTTTTAGAGATTGTTTTACGGCAGAAAGAATAATTCTCTGACCACGAATAGCTTTAAGGACCTTTCTCTCTGAGTGTTTGCATATAATAGGGCTTATTCTATCGATGCCTATCTCAGTAGCTTTTTCCAAGAACCATTCAAAACGATCTGTGTTTTTAGTAGGAGCTACTGCTATATGAATATTATATGGATGACTCCCAAAATTTTCTTTTTTAGAAATAATTCTAGCAGATCCAGATTTAGTATCTAATATTTCACACAAATACAAATTTCCTTTTCCATCTATTACATTTATCTGATCTCCAATTTTATGTCGAAGAACGCGAAAACAATGTACCGCTTCCTCCTGTGGAAGTAATAAAATATCGTCCTCTATTGTATTTGAATAAAATAATTTCATTATACAAATATAATATATTTGTTAACTTTGTTAAAATA
>JBAYDV010000030.1:0-22171 GCA_041668045.1 Bacteroidales bacterium
AAGCTGCTGAAGAAAAACCAGCAGAGGAAGCTCCTGCAGAAAAACCTGAAGCATAAATTTATGCAGTCGGCAGAAAATAATTTTATGCCGGTAGCCCAGGTAGCTAAATCCTATGGCACCGAAGGTGAAGTGATGGTTACAATATTTTCAGATATTGAAGATTATACTGTATCAGAGTTATTAGCTAATGGAAGTCAAGGAGAAAATTATAAAAGACCGGTATTCCTTTTAATAGAAGGATTACCGGTTCCTTTTTTTATTCAAAGTATTAAAACTAAAGGACATAATAAGGGAATAATAAAATTTATTGACATAGATGATATTAAAGATGCCGAAGAAATTATTGGGCATAAAATTTATTATGAAAAGTCTTTTTTAGATACTATAAGAAAAGATATACCATCTGATGATTTATCATCATTAATTGGTTACACTGTATATCAAGATACACTATCAAATAAAATAGGCACTATCACTAATATTAGTGATTTTGGAGCCAATATCTGTGCTGAAATCACAACATTAGAAGATAAAGAGGTTCTGATTCCTCTTCATGAAGATTTAATAACAGATCTTAATCCCTTAAAGAAACAAATCACTCTAATTATACCAGCAGGTCTGATATAAATATTCAAAGCTATTATTTATTTTATCAATTCAGCCATTTGAATTAAGACGTCTTTCGACTTAATGGAAGCGATTTGACTAGATACATTATTCTTTACAGTTTCAAATGCTGGCATATCGGATTCTGCTATAGGAGTAGTAGGTGGAGAAACCATTTTTAATGGGTTAATAGGAGTTCCATTTTTCCATATTCTATAGTCAAGATGAGGACCAGTAGCCATTCCTGTCATTCCTACATAGCCTATTAATTGTCCTTGTTTAACACGCACTCCTGAACGTATCCCTTTAGCATATCGTGATAAATGCATATAAGCAGTTCTATAAACTGAATTATGAGTAATCTTGATAGTGTTTCCGCCACCTCCCAGCCATCCTGCATATGTTACTACACCATCAGCTACACTAAAAACATGAGTGCCTGTAGGAGCAGCATAATCTATCCCTGTATGTGCTTTAACGATGTGAGTAATAGGGTGACGTCTATGGTAACTAAATCTAGAACTAATTCTAGTATAACTTAAAGGAGCTTTTAAAAAAGCTTTACGCATGCTCTCCCCTTTTTCATTCCAATATAAGTTTCCTTTTTCTCCTTCTTTAAAATAATAAACTGGAAATGATTCTCCTGCATGTGTAAATTCTGCGTATAAGACTTTACCTACATCTAATGTATCATCTTTATACGATAATACCTCATATAGTGCTTTGAATGAATCTCCTTTTTGGATACCGAAGAAGTCAATAGTCCATGCATAGATATCAGATAATTTTATAGTTAATAGTGGAGTTGCTCCTGCCTTTTGGGTATCATACCATAATGAAGAATTGATCACTACTTCTGAATAGATTCTAGTCGTATCGATTTGTTTCTCGACTGTTTTAGCTGTTAGATTAGATAAATCGAAAACAGCGAATGAATGAGCATCTTGGTCATATACAAAATATTTTAATTCTTTTCCTTCATCTTTTGAATAAAAGCAGTGATATGGATAACCAACTTTGAATAATTTAACATCGAAGACATCTTTAGTATTCTGAGTTAAATTATAAATATCTCTCTGTGAGATCCCTAAATTATTTAGTAAGGTAGAAAAGAGATCTCCTCTTTTTACTATTCCATCTTTCCTCGTATAAATTCCTGCAGGAATACCATATTCATTTAAGTTAGTATTTCCTTGATTTAGAGTATCATTCTCTAACATGACTGCAGTAGAATCTTGCAAAATAGCAGTAGCATCAGAGATTTTTTTCTCTGAATTAGAAAACAATTTAAAGCCTAATATTATGATTAATACTACTAAAAGAGAAATTAATTCAATATAGAATAATTTCCTTCTTTTTATATCTCTGAAAATTCTTTTAAACATAATAATTTGGTTATTTTTTTATATAATGTTTACAAAGTAATTTAAAATTTTTGAAAGAAAAAATTGATAGTGTAAAAATGTGTAAAATAATGTAAATTAATGGAAAAAAATTATTAATTTTGCATAGGGTATATATAGGTTTATTAAACATTCGAAAAACGATGGCAAAATTTGTAGGAGAACATAATGCTAAGCTTGATGATAAAGGAAGATTAGTCTTCCCTCAGTCTTTCGCATCTATCCTTCATGATGATAATTTACCATTAAGGTTAGTTATCAAACATGATCTTTTCGCTAATTGTCTTTCAATATATACTTATGATGAATGGGAAAAAGAATCTGAGGCTATTAAAGCTAAGTTAAATTTTTTCAATCCCGAGCACAATGCATTTTGGAGAGGTTATATGAGTAATCGTGCATTAGTTGAACCTTATGATAAACTTAGAAGGTTCACAATCCCTAAAAAAATGCTTCAAAAAATACAAGTTAAAAAAAATGTTGTTTTCTGTGGCTGTGATTTTAAAATCGAACTTTGGGCTAAAGAAGTTTATGAGGCAAATATCCCAGACGATGAAGAATTTTCATTATTAGCTAGCAAAATTCTTGGATAAGCATTATAAACAAGGAGATTTAGCTAATTCAATAAATATTTAATTAATAATTGGAGGATAATCAAATGTCTACTTATCATACACCAGTACTTCTTAAAGAAAGTGTATCGGCTCTTGATATTAAAGAATCAGGAATTTATGTTGATGCTACTCTAGGTGGCGGTGGACATACTAGAGAGATTTTATCTCATCTTGGTAAAGATGGAAAATTAATGGTTTTCGATAGAGATACTGATGCTCTAGAAAATGCTCCTAAAGATAAACGTATAATACTTGTTCATAATAATTTCAGATATGTTCATAACTTCGTATTATATCATGGAATTAATAAAGTCGATGGCATATTAGCAGATTTAGGCGTATCATCTCATCAATTCGATACGGGAGAAAGAGGTTTTTCTTTTAGATTTGAAGCTCCTTTAGATATGAGAATGAATACTCAGGCTGAAAAAAGTGCTAAAGATATTGTTAATACATATGACGAGAATGAACTTGCTAGAATAATGTACATATATGGTGAACTTGACAATAGCCGAAAAATAGCACATTTAATCTGCGAGACAAGAGCTAAACAAGAAATAAAAACCACTAAAGATTTATATGATGCTCTTACTCCATTATTGCCCAAGATGGCAGAGCATAAATTTCTGGCTAAGATTTATCAAGCTCTTAGAATAGAAGTAAATGGTGAAATGACGAGTCTTGAGCATTTCCTTAAAGAGGCCACTGCTTCATTAAAATCAGGAGGTAAACTTTCCATAATTACATATCAGTCTTTGGAAGATCGTATGGTAAAGAATTTTATAAGGTCTGGTTATATAGATGGTCATATAGAAAAAGATCTTTATGGAAAAATAGTTAAACCTTTAAAGGCTATTAATAAAAAACCTATTATTCCTTCGGAGAATGAAATAGCAGAAAATACAAGAGCTAGAAGTGCTAAATTAAGAATAGCTGAAAAGATATAAAATGAGTATTTAATAAAATTTAAAACATATTAGATAGAATAATTTAAAAACATGAGTAAAAGGAGATATCTTGGAGCATATATATTTGGAGGACAAATCCTATTAATAAACGGAGGACTTATAAGAAGATGGAAAGTCATCTTATATGTTTTCGTTTTAATATTATGCTATATCTCTATTCACTTTTTAGTAGCTGATACTCTTACGACAAGAGTAAGAAATGATAAAATAATCACTAATCTTAATGCCGAATATACTGGTAAACATGCTAGACTGCTTTTTATAAGTAAAAGGCAAGAAATTGATAAGAGATTGAAAAAAATGGGTTCTGATTTAATAGCTCCTGATAATCCTCCTAAACTTACTAAATTTTAATATGTCAGATACGAGAAACATAGGAATAATCGTCCGTCATTTTAAATGGATATTTTATCTATTTTTTCTTATTGGCATGATGGCTATCGGAAAAATAATTCAAGTTCAGTGTTCTGAAGATAAAGCTATTCCCGATAGTAATTATAAATCCGTACCGATAAAAGCGATAAGAGGAAGTATATTGGCTTCAGATGGAAGGACTTTAGCTACATCAATGCCATATTATGAAATACGCATGGATTTTGGAGTCATTAATGATTCTATTTTTAATGCTGATGCTCCAGCTTTGGCAGAATCATTATCTTCTATGTTTAAAAATAAATCTGCCAAAGCATATTTATATCAACTCCGTAAGTATAAGAAAGCTAATAAGAGATATCAATTAATAGCTAATAGAACTATTGATTATGTAGAACTTGAAAAATTAAAAAAATTTCCTATCCTAAAATTAGGACAGTTTAAAGGTGGTCTGATAGTTATTAGAGAGAATAAAAGGACATATCCTTATGGAGGATTAGCTTATCGTACTATAGGATATGTTAATAATAATGGTGTGGGTGTGGGTATTGAAAAGAGTTATGATTATATCCTTAAGGGTAAGGATGGTTCTCAGAAAATGATTAGAAAATTAGGTGGAGAATGGATTCCTGTCACTAGTGAAAAAGTTATTCCTGCAGTCAATGGGTTTAATATAAAAACGACGATTGATATTAATATTCAAGAGGCTGCCGAAACAGCTCTAAGAGAACAGTTAAAACAGAGTGATCTTCTAAAAGGTGGTACAGCTATCGTAATGGAAGTGAAAACAGGAGCTATAAAGGCTATTTCTAATATGCAAAAAAATAATGGTCGTTTTGACGAGACATATAATTATGCTATCGGGGATGCTACAGAGCCTGGTTCGACATTAAAATTGGCGACTCTAGTGTGTCTTCTTGAAGATGGATATGTGAGTCTTAATGATTCCATCGATGCAGGACACGGACCATGGAGATATGCCGGTAGAAATATTACTGATTCACACGCAGCTGGTTTTGGAAAGTTGACTGTAAAAGGTGCTTTCGAGAAATCTTCAAATATTTGTTTTGCTAAATTAGCTACGAAATATTATGCTAATCAAGAAGATAAATTTGTTTCAAGATTTCATGAGCTCAAGATATGTGATAAATTAAATCTTGATATAGATGGAGAAGCACGTGCTACTATATATTCTCCTGAGAGTAAAATGTGGTCAAAATTATCTCTTCCTATGATGGGGTTTGGTTATGGAGTACTTATCACTCCTATGCATACATTAAATTTTTATAATGCTATAGCGAATAATGGCAAGATGATGAAACCTCATTTTATAGAGCAGTTTATTAATCAGGATGGAACTGTAGAGAAAAACTTTCCTCCTCAGACTATTAGTGGATCTATTTGTTCTAAACATACAGTCCGTGAAGTTAAGAAAGCACTTCGTGGCGTAGTAGCAGAAGGAACAGCTAAGAGTATTAATGATGAAAGATATCAAATATCAGGAAAAACAGGAACAGCACAGATGGCTTTAAAAGAAGGTGGTTATATAGATAGATTTGGATATAAAAAACATCAAGCCTCTTTCGTAGGTTTTTTTCCATCAGATAATCCTCAGTATTCTTGCATAGTAGTCATGTATTCATCAAAAACAAGAGGAAACTTTTATGGAGGTTCATGGGCAGCTCCAGTATTTAAAAAGATTTCTGATATTATTTATATTAATCATCCTGAATGGAATGAAGTAGAAGATGGAGCAGGAAAATTGACTAAAGATTACCCCGATGTGGCAGGAGGTCGTGCTAAAGAATTAAATATAGTGGCAAGTAATTTGCCTATGAAGCGTCCTGATATTAATGGAAAAGCTTGGATTAGTATAAATAAGGATACGATTCAAGGTATATCTATAGAAAGTAATAGAATGCCAAATGTCCTTAACATGGGACTAAAAGATGCATTATATATATTAGAAAATGAAGGTTATTCAGTATCTTCTTCTGGTGTTGGTAGAATAGTAAAACAATATCCAGAACCAGGGGCTGTTACTAATAAGAATACAAAAATAATTTTAGAATTATCAGACAATGAACTTAAGTAAGTTATTAAATAATATAAATATATTAGAACATTCTAATATTCGAGATATAAACGATATAGATATCTCGAATATTACTTTTGATTCTAGAGACTGTACTAAGAATTCTATGTTTATCGCAGTGAATGGTACAGAAGTCGATGGTCATAAGTTTATAGCTTCTGCTATCGATAAAGGTGCTGAGGTAATTATCTACGAAGAAGATATTCCTGCTCAAAAAGGTAATCAAGAATATATAGAAGAAGATAATATAGTTTATATAAGAGTAGAAAATAGTCGATTAGCTTTAGCTGTTATAGCTGCTAATTTCTATGATAACCCTTCTTATAAATTAAATTTAGTAGGTGTTACAGGTACTAATGGAAAGACCACTATCGCTACTCTACTCTATCAATTATTTACTTCTCTTGGTTATGAATGTGGTTTAATATCTACTATCGCCAATTATATAGGAAGAGATATATACGCTACAGAACATACTACTCCTGACCCTATTGCATTAAATAAATTAATTCATAATATGGTAGAAAAAGGATGTGAGTATTGTTTCATGGAAGTAAGTTCTCATTCTTTAGCACAAGATAGAGTATCTAGTCTATCTTTTAAAGGGGCTATATTTACTAATCTTACACATGACCACCTGGATTACCATAAGACTTTCGCAGAGTATCTTAGATGTAAAAAATTACTATTTGATCATCTTGATAAAGGAGCTTTCGCTATAACAAATATAGATGATAAGAATGGAGAAGTAATGTTACAAAATACTAAAGCTTCTAAATATACTTATTCGTTAAGAGCTGCTGCTGATTTTAATGTTAAAATCATAGAACAAACACTTGATGGAAATCTTTTAAAGATTAATGGTACTGAGATTTGGACTCGTTTCATCGGTAAACATAATGCTCATAACTTAGCCGCTGTTTACGCGGCAGCTACATTATTAGGAGTGTCTAAAGATGAAACCTTAACAGCGATATCTGGTTTGAAAGCAGTATCTGGCAGATTAGAATATATTAAAGGTGGAGATGGTATAACTGCGGTCGTCGATTATGCTCACACTCCTGATGCTCTTGAGAATGTATTAACTACTTTAAAAGGAATAAAAACTAAAGGGAATCTTATAGCTGTATTTGGTTGTGGAGGTAATAGAGATAAAACTAAACGTCCTGAAATGGGTGTTATAGCTGCTAAGTATGCAGATAAAGTAGTCGTAACTTCTGATAACCCTCGTCATGAAGATCCTGATTTGATTATTAAAGATATCAAAGATGGTATGGATAAAGATGCTACACGGAAATCTCTTTTTATAACTAATAGAAAAGAGGCTATTAGAACTGCCTTGACTATAGCAGATAAAAATGATATAGTGCTAATAGCAGGTAAAGGACACGAAGATTATCAAATTATAGGTGATACTAAGTATCATCTTGATGACAAAGAAATAATTAAAGAATTTTTTAAAGACTAAATATATGTTTTATCATTTATTCGAATATCTTCAGCAACATACTAATTTTCCAGGAGTTGGGGTAATGCACTATATCTCAGTACGAGCTATATTAGCTAATATTACGGCTTTATGTTTCGCATTGTTTATAGGGAAAAAGATTATAAGATTACTTCAAAAGAATCAGATAGGTGAAGAAATAAGAAATTTAGGTCTTGAAGGTCAAATGCAGAAAAAAGGTACTCCTACAATGGGTGGACTTATTATTATATTCTCTATACTTGTTCCTATTTTACTCTTTGGTAATTTATTAAATATATATGTTCAATTACTAATACTTACTACTGTTTGGCTTGGAGCTATAGGTTTCATGGATGATTATCTTAAATTGAAAAAGAAGAATAAAGAAGGATTAAGAGGTAAGTATAAAATCATAGGACAGGTAATATTAGGATTAATAGTCGGTATAGTTTTATATACTAATGATAATGTTGTTTTATTAGATGAAGTTCATAATAAAAATCTTGAGTCTTCATTGATGAAAACCGAACAGGGTTACGTTCCTGTCCATAAAAGTACTTTAACTACTATCCCTTTTATTAAAAAGAATGAATTCGATTATTCGTGGCTAGTTCCCGGCAATGGGAAATTTACTCAAACTGCATCATGGTTTGTGTATATATTAGTTATTATATTTATTATAACTGGCGTATCTAATGGAGCTAATCTTACGGATGGCCTGGATGGCTTGTCAGCGGGTATATCTGCGATAGTTGGAGCAGTTTTAGGCATATTCGCCTATCTATCTGGACATATAGGCTTAGCAGGGTATCTTAATATCATGTATATTCCAATGTCTGGAGAAATAGTAGTTTTCTTGTCATGTTTCTTGGGTGCATTAATTGGATTCTTATGGTATAACGCATATCCAGCTCAAGTATTTATGGGAGATACAGGAAGTTTAATGATAGGTGGTGTTATAGCTGTCGCTGCTATAGTTATCAGAAAGGAACTTTTACTTCCTATTCTTTGTGGCATTTTTTTGGTAGAAAGTCTTTCTGTTATTATACAAAGATTACATTTTAAACATACCAAATTAAAATATGGAAAGGGTGAACGAGTATTTAAAATGGCTCCTTTACATCATCATTTCCAAACTGAAGGAGTAGATTCTAAAATAACAAAACCTGCTGTAGCTATTCATGAGAATAAAATAGTTATGAGATTTTGGATTATAGGTATTTTATTAGCTGCTGCTACATTGATAACATTAAAAATTAGATAATTATGAAAAGAATAGTAATATTAGGAGGTGGAGAAAGCGGCGTTGGTGCTGCCATCTTAGCTAAAGTTAAAGGCTTCGAGGTATTTCTATCTGACAAAAATAATATAAGCGTTAAATCTAAGAGTTTACTAATGTCTTATAAGATAGATTATGAGGAGGGAGGACACACTAAAGATAAAATTTTTAGTGCAGATGAAGTTATAAAAAGTCCAGGAATACCTGATAGTATAGATATAATTCAAGAAATTTTATCTAGAAATATTCCAATTATTTCTGAAATAGAATTCGCTGGAAGATATGACAAGGCTAAGAAAATTTGCATTACCGGAAGTAATGGTAAAACGACTACCACTTCTTTAATTTATTATTTGCTTAAGAATGCTGGATTAAACGTGGGACTAGCAGGCAATATCGGAGAGAGTTACGCATATCAGGTAGCTACTGAAAATTTCGATATCTACGTTTTGGAATTGAGTAGTTTTCAGTTAGATGGTATGTATGATTTCAAGGCAGATATAGCTATTATATTAAATATTACTCCTGATCACCTGGATCGCTATAATTTTAAAATGGAGAATTATGTAAAGGCTAAATTCAGAATCACTCGCAATATGTCTAGTGAGGATTGTTTCATATTCTGTCAGGATGATGAAGTTACTTTAAATCACCTTAGTAATATAGTACTAAGAGCTAAAAAACTGCCTTTCACTCAGATTGAAAAATTAGAACAAGGTGCCGATTTAGAAGATGAAACTATAAAAGTTAAGTATGAAGAAGATGAGTTCGATATTTTAGCTAAGGATTTATCATTATCAGGCAAACATAATATATATAATTCTATGGCCGCTGCCATTACCGCGCGCGTTATGAATATTAAAAACTCTGTAATTAGAGATAGTTTAATGTCCTTTAGTGGTATTGAACATAGAATGGAAAAAGTATTAGAGGTTAAACAAGTACTTTATATTAATGATTCTAAGGCTACTAATGTGAATTCTACCTGGTATGCTTTGGAGAGTATTGACCGTCCTATAATATGGATAGCTGGAGGAACTGATAAGGGGAATGATTATTCTGCATTGTATGAACTTGTTGAGAAGAAGGTCAAACATTTGATTTGCCTTGGCATAGATAATGAAAAACTTCATAAGAGTTTTGAAGGCAAGGTTGATTCGATTAGTGATGTTAAATCTGCCAAGGCTGCTGTAAAAAAAGCATATGAGCTAGCAGAAAAGAATGATGTGGTTTTATTATCTCCATGTTGTGCTAGTTTTGATTTATTTAAGAATTATGAAGAAAGAGGAGATTTATTTAAAGAAGCTGTAAGAAAATTATAAGATAATTATGAAAACACAGGAAAAAAAGATTCAAAAAAAAAGAACTACGAGAAAATCTAAGTTCATAAAATTACGAGGTGATCGTATGATATGGCTTATCGTAGCTCTATTGGCTATGATTTCTATTGTTTCCGTATTTTCATCATCTAACGCTTTAGCTTATAAATTTCATACGACTACTTTTACTTTCTTATTAAAACAAATGCTGTATGTAGGCTTTGGCCTTTTATGTATGTTAGGATGTTATAGCATACCTATTGGCTGGTATAGAAAATACTCTAGTCCTTTGTTGGTATTAGCATGGGTCTTATTATTATATACAATATTCGGAGGTTCAACGTTAAATCATGCTCGTAGATGGATACATATCTGGAAGTTTACATTTCAGCCATCTGAATTTGCTAAAATAGCGATTATACTATATCTGGCACGGACATTAGAGGCGTTTTCTATAAAAACTTTTAAAGAATATGTATTAAGAATATTGATACCATGTGCGGTGACCATTATTTTATGTTTAACAGGTAGTGTATCAGTAGCTATCATAGTAGCGATTATATGTTTTATAATTATTTGGATTTCTAATATAGATAGTAAATTTATATGGAGAACGGTTGGTATAGCTCTTATAGGAGTATTAGCTATTTTTGGTATTCACCAATTATTTGGCACATTCCAGAGATTAGATACTTTTACTGCTAGAATAGAGAGATATGTGAAAGGTAGTGATGTGAAAAATATGACAGAGGCTGAGTTAGAAGAATATAATGCTAAGAATTATCAAGCTGAACAGGCTAAAGAAGCCATTCAGTTAGGTGGTATTTTCGGAAGAGGGCCTGGCAATAGTATTAAGAAAGACACATTGCCTCATCCATATTCTGATTTTATTTATACTATAATAATAGAAGAAACAGGGATCATCGGTGCTATAGTCGTGCTACTTTTATATATATGGTTTTTATTTCGATGTATAGCCATAGCTCAAGCATGTAAAAAAGTCTTTTCCACCATAACAGTTCTAGGTATAGGGGCTTTGATTACGACTCAGGCTTTTATGCATATATTGGTTAATGTGGGAATATTTCCAGTAACAGGACAGACACTACCATTAATAAGTCTAGGTGGATCCTCAACTTTGGTGATGGGATGTGCTTTCGGAATAGTACTGTCTATTAACAGGACGATAGAAATAAAGATAGAAAAAGAAAAAATAGCAGAGAAAGAAGCCGAGGCGAAGGCTAAATATGAAGAAGAGCTTCTTAAGTGTGCTATGGATGATAATAATAATGAGCAAAATGATGAAAAAGAAAAGAATAATAATTAGTGGTGGAGGTACTGGAGGACATATTTTTCCAGCACTATCTATCGCAAATGCCTTAAAAGAAAAGGATAATAATATAGAATTTTTATTTATTGGGGCTAATGGCAAGATGGAGATGAAAAGAGTCCCTGAGGCTGGTTATAAAATTAAAGGATTACCCGTAGCTGGATTGAATAGAAGTTTTTCTTTTTCTAATTTAAAATTACCATTTAAGGTAATTAATAGTATTCATATAGCTAAAAAAATCATCAAAGAATTTAAGCCAGATGTAGTCGTCGGCGTTGGTGGATTCGCTAGTGCCCCTACTCTTTGGAGTGCTCAGAGATTAAATATACCTTGCTTGATTCAAGAGCAGAATTCTTATGCTGGCTTAACGAATAAAACATTGGCCAAACATGTTCAAAAGATATGTGTCGCATATAAAGGGATGTCTAAATTTTTCCCTGAGGAGAAGATTATTTTTACTGGCAATCCTATAAGAAAAGAAATTCGTCAATATAATCAGGATGACAAAAAAGAAGGGTTTAAATTCTATAATCTAGACCCTGATAAAAAATGTATTTTCGTCGTAGGAGGAAGCTTAGGCTGCCGCACGCTTAATGATTCTGTAAGGCAATGGGTACTTGATCGCGCCTCTAGTGCTTCGTATCAGATTATATGGCAGAGTGGACAATATTATAAGACGGAAGTAGATAACTTTATGGCAGAGCATAAAGTGGATAATGTAAAGAATTTCGCATTTATATCCAGGATGGATTTAGCTTACGCAGCTGCAGACATAATAGTATCTAGAGCAGGTGCTGGTACTATATCAGAGCTTTGTCAAGCAGGCAAAGCTACTATATTCGTACCTTCTCCCAACGTGGCTGAGGATCATCAAACGCATAATGCTATGGCCTTGGTTAATGAGAAGGCTGCTTTGATGGTTAAGGACAATGAGTGTAGAGCACAGTTGTTCGATTTAGTAGAAGATTTACTTGAGCATCCTGTTAAGATAGCAGAGATGGAAAAGAATATTTTATCATTAGCTAAACCTAATGCTTCAAGTAATATAGCGGACGAGGTTTTGAAATTGATTAATAAATAGTTAGAAGATAATGTTAAAAGATGTATATTTTTTAGGTATTGGCGGTATTGGCATGAGTGCTATAGCTAGATATTATAATCATGCTGGTTATAATGTAGCGGGATACGATCGTACTCCAAGTAGAATTACTGATGCGTTAGAAAGCGAAGGAATAAAAGTTCATTTTACGGAGAAAATGAACGAGATTCCTGAGGACATTGCCACGACTCTTGTTATTTATACTCCTGCTATCCCACATGATAATAAGGAATTGGAGTATGTGATAGAGAAAGGGTATCGCCTGATTAAAAGGTCTAAGGCTTTGGGGGAGATAGCTAAGAATCAGAAGTGTCTGGCTATTTCTGGGACACATGGAAAAACAAGTACGAGTACTCTCCTGGCCCATATATTGACAGATTCTGGGGAGGGCTGTAATGCCTTTTTAGGAGGAATTTCCAAGAATTATCATACTAATCTTTTATTATCTAAGAATAATGTTCTCGTGGCTGAGGCTGATGAGTTCGATCGTTCTTTTTTACAGTTATCACCTCAAATAGCAGTCGTAACAGCAGCTGACGCTGATCATCTTGATATTTATAAGGATGTATCGCATGTCCGTGAGGCTTTTTGTGACTTCGCTAGTCAAGTGAGTGATTTTCTTTTAATTAAGAAAGGTATAAATCTTAATATCCCACATAAGGATGGACGGACTGTTTATGAGTATTCTTTCGATAGTGAGTGTGATTTTTATGCGGCTGATTTAGTGCTTTTGGAGGGAGGATATTTTGATTTTTCTATAGTTAGTCCCTGGAGGAAGATTGAGCATTGTCGAGTGGGCGTTCCTGGATGGGTTAATGTGGAGAATGCTGTAGCTGCTGGTGCTGTAGCTTTGTTACATGGCTTAAGTGATGAGCAGATTCGTCATGGTCTGAAGTCATTTAAAGGCGTTGAACGTAGATTTGATATACATATTAATACTAAGAAGTGTATTTATATCGATGATTATGCACATCATCCAAATGAGATTTCTGCATCTATAAGTTCTATACGAGGGATGTTTCCTGGTAGAAAAATTTGTGGTATCTTTCAACCTCATTTATTTACCAGAACTCAGAGTTTTTATAAAGATTTCGCTAAGAGCCTTTCTAGCTTGGATGAAGTTTTAATTTTACCTATATATCCTGCTCGTGAAGAGCCTATAAAGGGTGTTACTTCTGAGTTAATTTTTGATCTTGTTTCTTGTAAGAAAGAATTGATTAAAAAAGATGAGTTAATGAATAAGATTAATAATAAAGATATAGATATTTTAGTTAGTTTTGGTGCTGGTGATATTGATAGATTTATAAATCCGATTACTGAGTTATTAAGAAAAAAATATATTAATGATTAAAAAGATATTCTCCATAATAGGTATTGTTATACTGTTTTCTATCGTTGCTACATATTTCATCTTGGTCTCAGACTTAAAGGAGAAAGGTGATAGGACTATTATGTGTCAGAATATTACTGTTACTATATTGGATAGTTTACAAAATAGATTTGTGAGTAAGAAAGAAGTAAAAGATATTTTAATTAGTTCTAAGGCTAATCCACTGAAACAGCATCCATGTGATTTAGATTTATCTGACATGGAAAATTTATTAAATAAAAAGAGCGCTATAAAGTTTAGTGATGTTTCAGTTACTCGTGATGGAAAGATCTTAGTCGATATTACTCAGAGAAGACCTGTTTTAAGAATTGAGACTCGTTTCGGAGGATTTTATGTGGATGATACTAATTATATATTTCCTCTTGTTAATACATTTACCTCATATGTACCTATTATTTGTGGACATATTCCTATCAAACTGTCTGAAGGTTATAGAGGAGAGACAGCAGATCATGAATCAAAATGGCTTAATAAAATACTTAAATTTGGAAAATTTCTCGATAATCACGAATTTTGGAATGCCCAAATTCAACAGATTTATATAGAAAAAAATCAGGATTTGGTCTTTTATACGAGAGTCGGGAATCAAAAAATTATTTTCGGACAGCCTGAAAATATTGAATATAAATTTAATAAGCTGAATGCATATTATCATAACATAGTACCTAATGAGGGTTGGAATAAATTTAAAGAGATAAATTTAAAATATTCAAATCAGATAATTTGCACAGAAAACAAATAGAAAGTAGCGCAAGATATATATTATGAAAAGAATTATTACAGCAATAGATTTTGGTACTTCTAAAGTTACTACTATCGCCGGACAAAAAGTTGGCGGAAGTACTAAAATTATAGGTTATAGCGTAGCACCATCTAATGGAGTTATTCGAGGAGAAGTCGTAAATATACAGAAAGTTATTACGTCTGTTCAACCAACCATTAGGGATGTTGAAAGTCAAATTGGACAAACTATTACTGAAGTCTATGTTGGTATATCTGGTCAACAAATACATTGTAAAACTATCCACACCTCTAGGAATAGAAATCGCGATGAATTAGTTAGTGCTATCGAAATCGATAATATGATTAAAGATATTTATAATTCAAAAATAGAAGATGATGAGATCATATTAAATGTTATTCCACAGTCATATAATGTTGGAAACTACCAGGAAGTTGATCCAATAGGTATGTCTGGTCCAGAGATAGAAGGTAGCTTCTTAGCTATTATAGGAAAGAAAAATTTATATCATAATATATCATTAGTACTAGAGAAGTTAAAATTAAAACTTAAAAGGATAATTATTAATCCTATCGCTTCTGCTTCTGCCGTCCTGTCTGAAGATGAGAAAGAAGTTGGAGTAGCTATGGTTGATATCGGAGCTGGAACTAGTGATTTATTAGTTTGTAAGGATAATATAGTAAAACATACTGCTATAATACCTTTTGCTGGTAAATCTGTTACTGATGATATTCGTTTGATATGTAAAGTGTCTTTAAGAAATTCTGAAAAAATTAAAAAATATCATGGTACTTGTATCGCAGATAATAGCTTAAGTAATCAATCTATTTCTATGGATAACATAGGAAGTGGACAGTCCCAAGATATTCCTCTTCGACTAATTTCAAGTGTTATTGAAGCCAGAATAGCTGAAATCTTCGAAACTTTAAAAGCAGAACTTGAGAATAACAATTTATTTCAATATACCCATAGGGGGCTTGTTCTGACTGGGGGTTCTTCTCATCTTACACATATTCATCTTTTAGCAGAAAAAATACTAGGCTTAAAAGTGAGAATAGCTAGTCCTTCTAGTCCTAACATATTATCTAATTCTGTGGAAAGTGTCTTTTCTAAAGAAGCATCAACCGCAGTAGGTCTTATTATAGAAGGAATTAAAGATATGGGAGTTTTAGCTGATGAGGAAGTAGAAAACGAAGCTGATACTGCTGACTATGGAAGTATATTTACCGATAAGGAGTATGAGAATGACGAGCCTAAAGAAAGAAAAAAGAAAAATGTTAAGAAGAAAGAAAAACGTAAATCTTTAAAAGATAGACTTGCTGGATTTTTCGATATTCCTGATGATAATGAAGCTTAATAATAAACAATATGATAAATATAGATAAAAGTTTTATTCCTGTTGGCTGGGAAGAAAAACATTCGATGATAAAAGTTATAGGTGTAGGCGGAGGTGGTACTAATGCTGTAAATCAGATGTATAGAGATGGTATCAAAGACGTTGATTTTATGGTATGTAACACTGATAAACAAGCTTTATATAAGAGTCCTGTAGATGAGAAATTACAGCTAGGAGAAAAGCTTACTGAAGGTTTAGGTGCTGGTTGTAATCCTGAACAAGGAAGAAAAGCTGCTTTAGAATCTACAGATATCATAAAAGAAAAACTATCGAGAGATACGAAGATGGTGTTTATTACTGCTGGTATGGGAGGAGGAACAGGTACTGGTGCTGCTCCTGTTATAGCTAAAGTGGCGAAGGATATGGGTATTTTGATAGTTGGTGTTGTTACTCAACCTTTTAAAGATGAGGGTTATGAGTTTCTTCGTCGTGCATACGAGGGTATTCAGGAATTGGCGAAGAATGTTGACTCGCTTTTGATTATTGATAATCAAAAGCTATATGAGATATATGGTGACCTGACCATAAGTGAAGCCTTCCCGAAAGCTGATAGTGTTCTTAGTACTGCAGTCAAAGGTATTGCCGAGATTATAACTGGTAGCGGTCTGATTAATGTAGATTTCGCTGATGTTAAAATGGTGATGAAGAATAGTGGTATGGCTCTTATGGGTACAGGTATAGGTTCTGGTGAGAATAGAATTCACGATGCTGTAGAACAAGTCTTCAAGTCTCCTCTGCTTAATGAGTATGATCTTAAAACTGCTAAGAGTGTATTAGTAAATATTAGCTCAAATACTAAAAAGCAGTTGAAAATGAGTGAGATTAAACAGGCTATTGATTATATACAAGAATATACTGGACGTGCTTCTAATTTTAAAAGAGGAATGGCCTTTGATAAAAATCTTGGTGAGGATGCGATCCGTATCACTGTAGTAGCGACTGGTATTAATATGATTATTACTCCTCCTCCTGTTAAACAAGAAAATGTTGATAAGATTCCTCTTAATGATAATAATGATGATATTGGCAGTGAAGGTATCCTTTTATATGATAATAATGATGATAGTAATGAAGTACCTTTGAATATTACTTCTTCATATGATAGTAAGTATACTACTATATATACAAGTGATATGAAAATATCTGATCTGGAGAATGAAGCTGCTTATACTCGACGTATGAGAACTAAAGCACAATTAGATAAATTAGAACTTGAAAAAGAAAAATAGATTTTAACTATTCATAACGCGTTTATGAAAAAATTACTTAATTATTAAAAAGGTCATCGAAATAACTTCGACGACCTTTTTATAAGACTTAGATATTATTTTAAATAATTATTTAATATCTCTAACTTTCTTTTCCCAATTCCATGCAGATAAAAGTACTTGATCAATAGGAGTTTCAGCCTTCCAACCTAATACCTCATTAGCTTTTTTAGGATCAGCCCATACTTTTTCTATATCACCAGCTCTACGTGGAGCATATTTATAAGGTATCTTAACACCTGTCGCTTTCATAAATTCATCAACTAATTGTTGAACTGAAAGGCCCACTCCTGTACCTAGATTAAATATTTCGAAAGAATCTGAATCTACTTCAAACATTCTCTTAACAGCTTGGACATGTGCTTTAGCTAAATCCACTACATAGATATAATCTCTGATACATGTACCATCAGGAGTATTATAATCATTACCAAAAATACTAAGTTCTTTACGAAGACCTGCAGCAGTTTGAGTAATATAAGGTACTAGATTTTGAGGAACTCCTAAAGGTAATTCACCAATATTAGAAGAAGGGTGAGCTCCGATAGGATTAAAATAACGTAAAGCTATAACTTTTAGTTTATCATTAGCTACGACTGCATCTTTCAATATAGTCTCACTCATTTGCTTAGTCGCACCATAAGGAGATGTAGCAGGTTGAACAGGAGCTTTTTCACTTACAGGAAGGTTTTCAGGAGATGGTTCTCCATAAACAGTACAAGAAGAAGAAAATACTACATTCTGACTCGTTTCACTCTGCATTAATTCAAGTAAATTCAAAAGAGATGTAATATTATTTCTATAATACATTAATGGTTTATTAACACTTTCTCCTACAGCTTTAGAAGCTGCGAAATGGATAGCTGCTCCTATATCAGTATATGATTCAAATACTCTTGCGAAATCTTTTTTATTAGAACAATCAGCCTCTACGAAAGGTATTTCTTTACCTACTATCTCCTTTATTCCTTTTAAAACATCGGCAGATGAATTAGAAAAGTTATCAACTCCAACTACTTCATATCCTGCATTAACTAACTCTACGATAGTATGTGAACCAATAAAGCCTGTCGCTCCTGTCACTAAAACTCTTTTATTTTCCATAACTGTATATGATTTTTATTATTTATTACAAATATAATCTTAAAATTTGTATTTTTGTAAAAAATTAAACTAAAAGGCCATGTTAGGAATTGCAGCAGATCACGCAGGTTACGAATTAAAATGTACTATTATACAATATCTTGAAGAATTAGGATATCAAGTTAAAGATTTTGGAACAAACTCTCCTGAAAGTATGGACTATCCTGATGTAGCTCATCCTTTAGCAGAAAGCGTAGAAAAAGGTGAAGTAGAAAAAGGCATAGCCATATGTGGCTCTGGCAATGGAATAAGCATGACTGTAAATAAGCATCAGGGCATTAGATGTGCCTTATGCTGGAATACAGAACTAGCAGCTTTAGCCCGTAGACATAATAATGCGAATATTCTTTCTCTACCTGCTAGATTTATTGATGCAGAAACAGCAAAAAAGATAGTAAAAACATATCTAGATTCTTCTTTCGAAGGAGGAAGACATTTAAGAAGAATTAATAAAATTCCTTGTAAATAAATTTCTAAATTTATAAATAACCCTATTTAATGAGTTATACCTTAATAAACAAGAGGAATATATCGCCTCTAAAAAACGATATTGATGAATATCCAGAAGGCATAGTCGCTCTTGTTGATAAACCTTATAGATGGACATCTGCAGATGTTGTTAGAAAATTTAAATTCAAGTTAACTAAACATTTTGATAAAAGAAAACTAAAAGTAGGCCATGCTGGTACACTGGACCCATTAGCGACAGGTGTATTATTAGTATGCATTGGAAAATCTACTAAAATAGCAGAACTCCTTCAGGCAGAAAAAAAAGAATACATAGCAGAAATTAAATTTGGAGCTACTACCCCATGTTTTGATTTAGAAAAAGAAGTAGATGCGACGTATCCTTTTGAACATATAAATAAAGAAGCAATAGAAAAAATATTACCTGATTTTTTAGGGGAACAAGAACAAATTCCACCCATATTTTCAGCTAAAATGATAAATGGTATTAGAGCATATGAATATGCCAGATCGGGAGAACCTGTAGAGATGCGTTCAGCTCATATTAATATATATGCTCTTGAAATCCTTAAATATGAAGCCCCTACTCTTACACTAAGAATTGAATGCAGTAAAGGAACATATATAAGAGCTATCGCTAGAGATTTCGGAGTAAGTCTTAATAGTGGAGCACATTTAACATCTTTAAGACGCACAAAATCAGGAGGATTCAATGTTGAAAATGCTATAAAAGTAGAAGATTTAGAATCTCTTGTATAATATTTTCAAAAAAATGAAACATTTTAAAATATTTTTCGTATAATAAATGTATGAAACTTTCACAATTCAATTTTAAATTACCGCCTGAGTTAATAGCGAAATATCCTGCTAACTACAGAGACGAATCTCGACTCCTTATTTTACATAAAGATACGGGAGAAATCGAGCATAAGATATTTAAAGATATAATCGATTACTGTGATGAAGGGGATATCTTTGTTTTTAACGATACTAAAGTATTTCCAGCTAGACTTTATGGCAATAAAGAAAAGACTGGTGCTAAAATAGAAGTATTCTTACTTCGTGAACTTAATAAGGATCAAAGACTATGGGATGTTTTAGTAGATCCCGCAAGAAAGATTCGTATTGGCAATAAATTATACTTTGGAGAAAATGATGCTCTAGTAGCTGAAGTTATTGACAATACTACTTCTCGTGGTAGAACTCTTAGATTTCTTTATGATGGATCCTACGAAGAATTCAAAAGAACTCTTTATATGATGGGAGAAATTCCTATCCCCAAATGGATTAGACCAAGAGCAGAAGAAATCGATATAGAAAGATTTCAAACCATATATGCTAGACATGAAGGGGCAGTAGCATCTCCTGCAGCTGGTCTTCATTTTAGTAGAGAATTGTTCAAAAGAATGGAAATTAAAGGTGTTGATAAAACATTTATCACTCTTGATATGGGACTAGGACATTTCAGAAGAGTAGATGTAGAAGATTTATCAAAACATAAAATGGATTCAGAAAGAATGATTATTCCTGAAGAATCTGCTGAAGCCATTAATAATGCCAAAGCTAAAGGACACAAAGTATTCGTGGTAGGAGCTACAAGTATAAGAACTGTAGAAACATCCGTTACCACTCAACATGAGATTACTCCTTTCGATGGCTGGACTAATAAATTTATATTTCCTCCATATGACTTTTCTATTCCATCTGCAGTAATTTCCAATTTCCATTTACCATGCTCTACTATGCTAATGTCTGTAGCAGCCTTTGGTGGATATGATTACGTAATGAATGCCTATAAAGTAGCTATAAAAGAAGGTTACAAATTCGGCACTTACGGAGACGCGATGTTGGTAATATAAATACTGTTTTATTTAAAAAAAATACATGTTTTTATAAAATAATTTGTAAAAATTACTAAAATATTAAATTCCATAGTTCTAAATTAGAGCTATGGAATTTAATGATTTAATATATGCATGTGCACTTAATCGTATTTTTAATTATAATTGTAAAGGTGCTAAAAAACTCATAGACACATTTGGTAGTCCAACTAATATCTATCGACAATCTAGACAAACGTTAAAAAAAGAGTGTAATCTAAGCGACACATATCTTAATAAATTGGAAGATAAAAGTTACTTCGATTTAGCTCTTAAAGATATTGAATGGGCAGAAAAATCTAAGGTATCTATCTATTATATAGGAGACCATAATTATCCAAAGAATCTTATCGAATGTTGTGATGCTCCTATTATATTATACTATAAAGGAACAGCAAACCTTAATGCTAAAAGAATAATATCAATAGTAGGAACAAGATCTGCTACTCCTTATGGACGACAAAAATGTCAAGAAATAGTAAAACACTTATCAGAACTAAATCCTAAACCAATCATTGTCAGTGGATTAGCCTATGGAATTGATATAGAAGCACATAAAGCAGCACTACAATATGGAATGAAAACCATAGGAGTTATGGCTACAGGTATGAATCAAATTTATCCAACTACTCATAGAAAATATGCTATTCAGTTTTTAAAACAAGGAGGCATTTTAACTGATTTTCCTATAAATACCGCTCCTATTAAAGTAAATTTTTTACGGCGAAATAGAATAATTGCTGGCATTTCTAATGCGACTATAGTGATAGAATCAAAAGAAAAAGGAGGAAGTATGAATACAGCGACTATAGCTTCAAGTTATAATAGAGATGTATTCGCGCTGCCTGGTCGAATATCTGACATAAAATCTCAAGGCTGTAATTATTTAATAGCAGAAAATAAAGCTCAGATTATTTATAATCCTGAAACTATTTCACAAGAATTAAATTGGCAAGAACCTGAAAAGATATATTCTGAGATGAAATCTATTTTTGATATAGAAAATGGGATAAAAGCAAAAATATTATTAGCTTTATCCGATTATAAAGAGAAAGATATAGACCAAATAGTAAAAGAAACCAAATTGAATATCTCCGATTTAATTTTAAATTTAACAGAATTAGAATTAGATGGCAAGATACATCTAAATAGAAATAAAAAATATACTATAATATAATATGAAAATAGAATTTATAGATTCTCACACACACCTTTATGATGAAGCATTTAATAATGATTTTAATGAAGTAATAAAAAAATGCCAAGAAGCAGGAATAAAAAAATGCATATTACCAGGTGAAGATTCCACACATCAAGATGCTCTAAATAAA
>JBAYDV010000031.1:0-21438 GCA_041668045.1 Bacteroidales bacterium
AAAACATTAAAAGCTGAAGGTGATATAGTCGAAAATAATGAGGAATCTATAACTTTCGTGGAAAGATTACCAGATATCACTAAAGGGTCGTGGGATATAGTAAAAGGAGTATTAATATATATTATAATAGGAATAGCATTAGGTGCATTTATGCATGGTTATGTTCCACAAAATTTCTTCTCTACATATTTATCGGCAGATAGATGGTACACAGTACCTTTGGCTGTGATCTTAGCTGTCCCTATTTATGCAAATGCAGCTGGAGTGGTGCCTATTATTCAAGTATTCGTAGCTAAGGGGGTGCCTATCGGTACAGCGCTTTCATTTATGATGGCTGTAGTGGGGCTATCACTACCTGAGGCTACTCTTCTAAGAAAAGTAATGAAATGGAAGATGCTAGGTATATTCTTCGGATTAATTACTATTTTTATAATAATCTCTGGATTCTTGTTTAATGTGCTTTTATAGATTATAAAGGTCTGATTAGAAAAAGAGAGTATTAGAAATGAGAAAGTCCTTTGATTAATGAAACTTATTTCATAAATTGTATTGTTATTAAAATAATACAGTTATGAAAAAAATTGGTATATATTATGGGTCAACCACAGGAACGACCGAAGAGATAGCTAAAACGATAGCTACTGTTCTTAATGTAGCTGATACGGACATTCATGATGTCAGTAATTTTTCAGAGGAAAGTATAGATGCTTACGAAGTCTTACTTCTAGGAAGTTCTACATGGGGAGAGGGAGATATTCAGGATGATTGGTTTACTGTGCTTCAAAGTTTAAGTAAAATGGATCTTTCTGGAAAGAAAGTAGCTTTCTTTGGCTGTGGAGATTCATCATCTTATCCAGACTCATTCTGTGGGGCAATGGGACAGATGTATAATGAAATAAAAGATACTGGAGCTAAATTTATTGGAAGCGTATCTACTGATGGATATACTTTTGATGAGTCTGAAGCTGTAGTAGATGGTAAATTTATAGGACTGCCTTTAGATGAGGAGAATGAGGATGAGAAGAGTGCAAAGCGTATAACAGATTGGATAGAATCTATAAAACCAGAATTAAATTAGAATCGTCGTACCGTAATATTTAGAGAATGAAGTTACTTCAAGAGTTAAAGAACAAGACACATGCGCGAAAATTTGGAGCGTTAGATATATTTAAATACATAGGACCAGGTTTATTAGTTACTGTAGGATTTATAGATCCTGGTAATTGGGCATCTAATTTCGCTGCTGGTTCCGAATTTGGTTATACTCTTCTTTGGGTTATAACATTATCGACGATAATGTTGATAGTTTTACAGCATAATGTAGCGCACCTCGGGATAGTGACAGGTCTCTGTCTTTCTGAGGCTGCTAATAAGTACGCGCCTAGGTGGGTGTCGAAGCCAATATTGATTTCAGCTGTATTAGCTTCGATATCTACTTCTTTAGCAGAAATATTGGGAGGCGCTATTGCCCTGCAAATGCTTTTTAAAATCCCGATTATTTGGGGTTCTATTCTTACCGTCATATTCGTGTTGATTATGCTTATGACGAATTCGTATAAGAAGGTGGAAAGGTATATAATAGGTTTTGTGTCTGTTATAGGTCTGTCATTTATATATGAGCTGTTTTTGGTCAATGTGGATTGGCCAGCTGCTGCTCGTGCCTGGGTGGTACCTTCTATACCAGAGGGAAGTATCTTGATTATTATGAGTGTCCTCGGTGCTGTGGTTATGCCTCATAATTTATTTCTGCATTCAGAAATAATACAAAGTAATGAGCATCATAAGAAAGACGAAGAAGCGAAAAAGAAATTACTTAAATACGAATTTACAGATACATTGTTCTCAATGGTAGTCGGTTGGGCTATTAATAGTGCGATGATTCTGTTGGCTGCGACTACTTTTTATAAGAGTGGCGTGCATGTCGAGGAACTTGAACAGGCTAAAGCACTTTTGTCTCCTCTTTTGGGTAATAGTGCTGCTGTGGTTTTCGCTTTCGCTCTGCTTATGGCGGGACTTTCTTCTACTTTGACTAGTGGAATGGCTGCTGGTTCTATATTCGCAGGTTTATTTGATGAGCCTTATAATATAAAGGATATACATTCTAAACTTGGAGTTATCCTTTCTTTAGGTGTAGCTTTAGTAATTATATTTTTTATACCTGATACATTTAAAGGATTGATTTATTCTCAGATGATATTGAGTATTCAGCTGCCATTTACTATTTTCTTACAGATCGGATTAACTTCATCTAAGAAGGTTATGGGAAAATATGCTAATGGTACTTCTCTGAAAATTAGTCTTTATGTGATAGCATTTATCGTTACTGCATTGAATATAATCTTGTTATTATCAGCATTTAAATAGAGTCTTTTCATGTGTCATCCTCTAATTTTAATTCGGGATGGTATAGAAAAATAAAAGAGAGTATATCCAAAAGATATACTCTCTTTTGCTATTAAGTGGTTAGTAATATTTATTCATCCAAATAACCGACGTATTTGCATACGAACGACATTGGCATTTCTCCAAAACGAAGATTGTAAACTAGATTTACTTCTCCTTTTTTGGTGATATAACCTTTAACATCGCCAGTAATGGCGAAAGCTCCTGTCAAATCTTCAACTTCTCCCTCTAATGCTAAACCTTTATCAGATTTCTTAGCATCAGTGAAACATTTTAGAGCAGGAATATTAAAAGATGCTACTTGAAATTCATCTAAAAGCACAGAATATTCTTTATTTTCTTTTATGACTTTTATATGCATTTCTTGGTCTGTCATCTGTCCTGTAAGGCTTTCTTGTAAGTAAACCTTTAGATCTCCATAATATTTTCCAACTGGAACTTTAGCTTGAGAAGGAGTAGCTACAGCCAAACACATTATAAGGCTGAATATTAATGGAAATTTACCCCAAAAAGATTTTTTATTATTTTTCATTTTATTAAATATTAAAGTAAATACTGAAATGGTTACGAAGTTAATTATTCATAACCAATTTCAATAAAATTTATGAATTTTCACGTATAAACAATGCAGGGATGAAACTAAACAGTCCGCAGAAAACAGTTATTAGTGGTAAACATATCTGATTTTCTTTACGACGACGTTTAACATAAAATAATAGTCCTGCTAAGATTATATTTAAAATTAGAGCATAGTAACTCCAATCAGCGAATGATGGGTAAACCCATTTATCTTCGTTACGTTGGAAATGGAAAGTGAAAGGGAATATCCATTTAAGAGATTTAGTATAAGATAATACCGGAGTTTCATGACGTTCATGGGCTATAGTTTCATATGAGTGAGCGTTAATAGCATAAAGATCATATCCAGTATCATCAGTGACAGTTACTGTCCAATAAAGCATATTACCCATTAACCAGAAGTTATTCTTATTAAGATCTACTTTGAAATCTAATTTTTTAACTGAATAATCTCTCATTATTAAATAAAACGACTCGTTTTTTCCAATAGCATAACCAAAATAAGCTTGATTCATTGGTTCACGCATACTTAAAAGAGTAATTCCCATGTCTGGGGTAACTTCTGTTTTTCTGATATATGGTTTTCCGTGAACTTGTACCATATTATATACTTCGTGATTACTATCTAAAACCAGGTAACCAAAATCGTATGATTTACGAGAAGTAGGATTACCAGAAGATCTTACGATAGGCCAATGAAAACCGACAGCATTAAAAGCCTCAGTAAATAATCTAGATTTTAGAGTATCTATTTTATTGTCACTTTTATTAATAAATTCTATAGAATTTTCTTTACATCTAAAAACTTGTGTAGCATCGTGTAACGCTAATCTATATTTAGTAGATTCTAGTATTTCTTTAACTCCTAAAGAAGGACGATGAATGCTAGCAGGATTTCCACTACCATTAGCCATTCCCATTCCTACAGACATACGGTTTATTGGATAACCCTCTAGGCTATCTAAAGCTTTGTTTTTAGACTGTAGTATGAAGTAATATTGTATAGGTAATAAAGAATCATATTGGTCTTGAGTGTACTCATTATTGTCACTATCAAGATAAAGTGATTTTCCATCTTTATATTCCCAGTGAACGAAATTTCGTGTTATAGGACTGAAACTATAATTTGGAATGCTTGAAGGCTTGTAAAAAGCGAAATCGTAAAGCCATGGAAGCATCCATGCCATCATAAGTATGATGAGAGCGTAATAAAATATATTTGATATAATTTTCATTGTATTATTTTCTTGTGATATTCATAAATTAGTCTTGAAGACCTTGTTTAAATCTAAACATAGAACGGAGCATCAATAAGAAACATAATAATACTACTATTATTAATCCTACGATACTATATGAGTAGGCCTTTGGCAAGACACTTACGAAAAATATGCGTAAAAAGATAGCAGAAGTTAGTCCGCCTATAACTCGACCACGCCATGTAGGTTCTATACAAATAGCAGATACTAATATATATGAAGCGATGCCTGCTACGAACCAAGGTAATGCTGCCATAAAACTAGAGAAAACTACTTCATGACTTACTATGGTAGATAAGTAAGCAGTATAAAGACCTAAGGAAACTACAAAAATAGTAGTTAATTCAAGCACTCCTATTAATGCCATCATTAGAAGCATCCTCTTCTGAGGATATGGTACATGTAAGGTTAATTTAATACGTTTAAGAGTTATCTCTGGAACAAATTGAACGAATGCTAAGATAATACCAGCTAATAGAGGTAAAAACTGCATTTGATTAATATAAACACCTTTATCATCTATTATGAAATTATTCCAGACTCTTGTTGGTGATACGAACTCACATGTGTGAAAAATCTGAAAAATAATATATATACTAAAACATACCATAGTCGCGAAAAGAATCCAAAAAGTACGTTTAGTTTTAATCCATTCTTTAAAGAATATTGCTTTATTCATTTTGATATATTTTTAATATTTACCTGTAAGACCTACGAAAGCATCTTCAAGAGTAATAGTTTTACGTTTGAAATTAGTATATGTAATGCTATGATCATCAAGAACTTTTTTTACATATTCGGCTTCTTTGAAAGTATTAATCTCGCCAAGACCTTTTACAAATCCAGGATGATAAAATTCAGGATCATTAGGAAGTTTTACACTTTGATCAGCTACTTCGAAAGTGAATGTCTTAAAATTCTTTTTTAATTCTGAGATAGGTTTTTGAAGTAATATTTTACCATAATCCATAACTATACAGTCATCCACTAGTCCATCTAAATCTTGTATAATATGTGAGGTCATAAAGACTGTTTTATCCTCAGATTTAGTGTAATCTTCTAAATATTCTATAAAAAGACGACGATATCCCGGATCTAATCCGATAGAAAAATCATCCAAAACTAAAAGGTCTGCATTCTGAGCTAAAATAAGACCTAAAGCTACTTGAGAGCGTTGTCCACAAGACATACGGCTTATAAGCTGCTTAGGTGCTACTTTTAATTTAGCCATTAATTCGTAGTAAGCATCTTTGTTCCAGTTAGGATAAAACGCGCCATAATATTTCTCGATTTGTTCGATATTCATGAAAGTGTACTGAACATGATTCTCAAGTAAAAGAGCTATTCTTTTACGTTTCTCAGGAGACATATTTAGAATGTTCTCTCCAAAAATACGACATTCTCTACCACGAGGTTGAAGATAGCCCATAAGAATATTAATAGTAGTGGTTTTACCTGTTCCATTTTTACCTAAAAGGCCCATAATTCTACCTTTAGGAACAGTAAAATTAAGGTTTTCGTAAATCTTACGCTTTCCGTAGAAATGAGTAAGGTTTTCGCATTCGATAACTGCTTCGTTCATTATATATTTTAAAGTTTATTGTTTATATGAAACGTACATAGATTGAGGAACTATTATATTGTAATCTGCACGGCTGCTAGTTTTAGCATTAAATTTAAGAGGATTCTTCATTTTAAGAACAGATATCGTTACGATGTCGACATCTGGTTTGTAGTAACGAAGATAGTAGCAAATTCCAGTATTGCCACCAGAGTGCATTTCTCCATTAAAATGGAAGAATCTTTTATCTTTATCTGTTAATCTCTGAGCTATATGGTAGGCCATAGTAGCATCTCTACATGCTTGAGCTTGTACCATAAATGTAGGGAAGAACTTATCCATGGGACTATTGCCTAAAGTTCCAGCTTTCTTTTTCGCTAGCCATTCTTCATCTGAAGGTAGTCCAGCAGCCATGTGAGTATATGCCGGTTGAGATAAATCAAAATGATAAGGAGTAGGAGCTAATAGTTTTTTTACTTTTTCTGGCATCTGATTAAGAATCTCAGGTCCTTTTAATGCTACGTAGTGAGCTAAAACAGCTGGTAGATTAGTACCTACGAAAGGTATGTCTCTTTTAAGACAGAAATCTAATAAAGGAAGATAATCAGTCTCGGTATTAGGCCACATTTTAGCGTGTTTTAAATAATAATCACGTTTCATTTTTCCAGAAAATAGACTGTCAAGCTGGGCTTGTCCGTTGCTTTCCCACATCTCACAGCCAACTACTAGCTGGTCATCATGTGCTTCGTATAAATCTCTTAATACTAAAGTCTCAAGCCAATGAGATATAGCATCGTTATGCATTTCTCCAAACAGAACGACTTGTCTCTATGCTAAGTCTGCCATCATCTCGGCATAAGTTAGCATATTACCATCCTTATCATATATAATGTAAGCAGGCATATCCGAATTATAGCTTTCTCTTACATTATCGGAAGATTGACTACGTTTCATAGTAGCACAGGATGATAATATAGATAAACTACAAAATATCCAAATAAAGGATTTTAAAAGTGATTTCATTTATATTTTTTTTCTTAATATTTATTCTAATTAATAATTGAAGTTTTTAAGTTAGTTTAGAAAAAAAAGAATATTCTGAAAGTATATGATTGATTTATGCCATCTTGTAATTCTTCAAGTCTTTTTACTGTATTAGCGACAGTATCGTCATTTGTATCATAATCAGCGAAGTTATTAAAGACTTCATCATAATGAGTACTGACACTGCTATATAAAGAGTATTTAACTCCACATTGTAATCTGTATTTTTTAAATGGGATAGTATAGTTAATATCAATACCTCCATGAGCTAAAGAAGCTGTTTGATATACGATTTGACTGTTTAGAATATTTAAAGTAAATAAATTAGAGCTAGCAGCTAAAGCATCATGGTTATAACTAATATTAGCTTTATATCCAGCATCCAAAGTTAAGTTAATCTTTTTAGCTTTCCAACCCAGTTTGTGTCCAAAACATACAGAAATCCATGAGTCAAGATTATTATAATCATAAGTTTGACCATATTTTTGGTCCGTTCCTTTATAATGGTCGAAATTGAAATTTATCTGTGCAGATTCTAACCATGAATTATTTTTCCAGTAATATGTAGATTGTGCATCGTCATTAGCCATAGAAACTTTAAAAGTAGGAGAATAAATGCTTTTTTCTGACATATCAGTATTACCACTTAAATAATCGAAATTTAAATAGTTTACAAATTGACCACCATTACTTAAATTAAGAATTTGATTCAATTTGATTTCATGTTTCATATAAGTATGTTTACTGATATTTTCTCCTGTGTCTGCCTGGTAATCAATACTTGTTCTAGTCCATAATT
Source organism: Bacteroidales bacterium (assembly GCA_041668045.1). Lineage (GTDB taxonomy): Bacteria > Bacteroidota > Bacteroidia > Bacteroidales > UBA932 > JBAYDV01. The sequence continues at coordinate 7,646 of JBAYDV010000031.1, forward strand.
CTTGACCAGTAGATAATGAATAGTTGATATTATATATAGAATTATCTTTATGATAATCCCAAGTCAAAGAAAATTTATGAGCTATATCTATCCATTTAGTTTCCCATGGAGCACTTTTTAGATAAGAGCCGAATCCTGTATTAATATAAACATTATAATCTGTCGTGCTTCCAGTATGTGGATATTTTTTACTAATGCTAGGTTGACCTTTTCTTCTATTGAAAAGATATCCAAAACTAATATTTTGAGAATTAGATATTTGATATGTAACAGATGGGCCTATATGAACTTTTAGTTCTGTAAGGTCGTTACGTATATCTACAGTACGAAAACGTAAATCTCCTATATAGTCAATAGTAGTACCAAGACTCCATTTATTATTGATTTTCTTCGAGATATAAGCAGTGAAAATATATTTTTGAAAATTCCAATCACCTTCTTTAGGCGTGAAATAATATACAGGAGAACCATTATCTGGTTTTCCTAAATGAAGATTATAGGAAGTGTTATCTGCACTTCCATTAATATAACGAAAACGACCAAATATATGCCAACCACCATTCAGTGATAATAAATTTTCTGTTTCTAAGAGAAAGCTATTTTTATTATCAGGCATGGTTATATCATGAAAATCATAATTATTTGATTCATATCCTAAACTGACCATAGTAAATTCATTTAAAGTATATTGCTTTAATAATGAAGGTGTGGTAGCATAGAATTGATTAAATATAGTATGATCTTTATTAAGACGTTGCAGACTATACTCTTCAGTATTATGAATAGAGTCATTCTTTATATATGTTTTCGTCTGTGCTGACGAAGGTATAGAGATAACTAAACATATAATAGAGATTAGTAAAGTCGAAAGCATTATTGGTCGTTTCATATAAATATTTATTAAATATTATTCACCATAAACGTGTGGAGTAGGGTTCTCACTTTGTGTAAAATCAGAAGCAGAATTATTAGTGTCTATTAAGACTACTTTTGAGTCAGTACTAGCAGATGCATCTTTTTTACGTATAAGAGTAATTCCAGAATTCATAGCACCACCATCTTCTTTACAATAAGTGAAACTAGCATCTATAGTACTAGGTAATGATTGATAAGCAGCTGCACTAGAATTAGCTAATACACATACACCATCTATTACATATTGACTTTCAAGAGTTACGTATCTAGTTTTAGGATCAGCAGTGTCTTCAGCTTCTTCTACGTATGAATCATCTGTTATAGCGAAATTAGCATCACGATAAAGGACATAAGCTTCTCCAGAAGATGAAAAGTTTACGAATGCATTATTACCTTGGTTATACATATATAGTATATCCATATTCGCTACTTCAGAATTATCACTGTCGAAGAACATACTTCCAGTGAATCCAAGACCTTGAAGATAATCAGTAGAGTAGCATTCGAAATCTGAATTAGATAGATCAGCGAATTTAGTGGCATCTTTATCAGCTGGTAAACCATCAGTGTAATCAATAGCATTTAATGCGATTACGATACCTTCACCAGGAGCGATACTTTTAATATTGTCCTGAGGGAAACGAAGAACATTACTTGCATATATTTTTTCACCTATAGGAAGAGAGGCACTCCAAGTACGGTCACCATCATTACCAGAACGGCCAGCGATAGTGGCTAATATTAAACCTTCAGTAGTTAAAGTTTCATCTGTGTTATTATAAACTTCTATAAATTTACTTTGTAAATAAGATAAACCAACAAATTCAGGTGTAGATGTATAGATTTCACTGATAATAAGGTCATTTTGTTTAACAGATCCTACTAAAGGAAGAGTTAGTTCTTTATCTATTCCAGCAAGTATACTAGCTGTTGAACTAGCTATTAAATTAATATTATTAACTCCAATTTCTAGGTTGGTACTAGCTGATATACTATAACTACCAGCAGCTACGTTTTCAAAAATAGCTGTTCCTGCAGCATCTGTGTTTAGTGTAGTTTCTGTGTTGTCTGTAGTATTAGTAAGCGTAACGGGAATACCTTCTACTGAAGCATCAATGCTGAATCCTTCAACTTCTGTAGGTGTGGTAAGTGTCACAGTTAAATTTGATAATTTAACTGTATCATCATCAGAGCAACTTGCTGATGATAAAACTAAGGCGATTACCGCCATGAGGGTTAAAATTTTTTTCATTTTAAAATATTTAATTAGTTTAATATTCGTTTTTATAGTTTAAATGTAGCACTAAAGCCAAAAGATATTTTGTTATTAAGAGTTTGTTCTGATAATGAAATCGAATTTTTATATGTCGGATTATACCACCAGAAATTGTTAGCAAAGAATGAAAAAGAATGTCCAGACTTTAGTTCTTTACGTATTTGAATATGGAAGTTAGAGTAAAAAGGTGGATCATCTTGCTCGTAAGTTTGTGTACTGCGAGTTAAGTCGTCATATTGACTATCGTATCTATTTGCTTCTGGTATATCAGTGTATTTTCCTGTATTATCATACCATCCTATGGCATATCTATTAGCGAAAATGTAATTATGCTTAGTATAGATATTGAACTCAGATATTAATGTGAATACCATACGAATAGAAGGAATTCGTTGTATAAGAGTTAAATTAGCAGTGCATAAATCGTATTGTCGTATAGATTGTTCGTATAAGCCATATCTTTGATATCCTAATGTCGAGTTAACGACATCACTCTGGTGTAAATAAGGAGTTTCTGTATGAGTTTTAGTAGTCATATAAGCCCCTGTAAGCCTGAAAGAGGTTTTGGTAGCTTTAATTTGTGGAGGAGTAAGTGTCCATTCTATACCTTTAGTTCGTTCTGTGCGATTATTATTATAATTTGATTTTTTAAAAGGCAGGTAAACAAAATCTCCATCTATGGCTTCGGTGACAGGCCATTGATTTTCTAGTTCTTGAACTATTCTGTATTGCTGTAGAGCCATAATGTATAACTCATCAGTTTGAGTTATACCATTAGTCAAGTCTTTTTTATATGCCGTAAGGTTAAATGACCAATCATCATGATTATAGGATAATCCTAATTATAGAGTTTTTCCTTTACTTGGTTTTAAATGGTCGTTTTCTGGCTCATATATTTCAGTGGTAACTATGGCCATACTTTCTAAAGGATTATTGTTAAAATGACTCATATTGGTTCCATCGTAATATACAGGACCAGGATATAGAGTTAGCATGCTTGGTGCTTTATAGCTTATACCATAAGCTGCATGAATCTCGAATTCTTTATTATATTTAATGGCTGTAGAAAGACGAGGAGAGAATAGATTGTATCTCTTATTCATATAATCATAACGACCACCTAAGCGAGCTTTGTACATCCATTTGTTCTGGATATAAACGGTGTTAAATTCATGATAAACAGCTAGCATGGTAGATGCTGGTACTTCGTGAAAATTTAAAGCTCTACTGCCAGGTAAATTTGCAGAAGAGACTACATCGCCAGAGGTAATTAGTCCTTTTCCTCTGTTTTTATTATATGAATATTCTATTCCAGTGTCGAAATCAAAATGAAAATTGCCTGCTTCAAGCGATTGAGTAGCTTCGGTGCGTGCATATAGATTTACAGGTTCTCCTTGTACACGACGGCTAGTCATGAAGGATACTGGTGAATATCCTGTTTTATAAGTGCCACTAGAGTCAATGCTGACTAGGGGAACAGGACCACTTCCCATAATTTCTGATTTAGTATCTTGTTTTGAAATAGAAGCACTCGCACTATAATTAATATGACCTAAAAATTCTAAACTACCATTAATACTAAAATTAGCTCCATAATTAGTTGAGGAGCTATGGTTGTAATCAGTTTTATCTTCTTCAGTTTTTTCTCCATCTCCACTATAATTTAGAGTTAAGGAAGTGGTATTTGTCCAATTTAATTTCACACTAGGGGAGAATGTCCATCTTAAACCTCCATTGTAACGATTATAATAGTGTGAATCATCTGTCGTGCTTGAAATAGAGTGGGTGTAATCTAAATCTTAATTTAAGAAACCCCATTTACGTCCCATGTTCATACCACGCGATATGCCTCCCTGATAAGAAGTAGGGGTCGTGTTAAATCTGATATTTAAAGGAGTATATCCAGCTTTGCGTTTAACAAGAACTGTTCCTGAGGTTAGATTTCCATATTTAGCACTTGGAACTCCTGTGATTACTTCTACACTTTCTATATTGGAAGTTGGTATGTTTCTTAAGTCCACACCTGAGTTAGCAGTTGATTTTACTCCTGCTGTAGAGCTCGCAGGATTTAGTGCTTGCATATTAGCATCATTATTGATAGGAATACCATCTATTAAGACAGATGTCCCGAAAGAATTAACACTTGATCCACCATCTTCTGCAGAACGAAGCTGGATTTGTTGGCTGCTAGTTAAATCTGGGGCTGTTACTTTATTGCCGGGAAGTAAAGATACTATGTCAGATAAAGAAAAAGTTTGGACTTGTTTAATAGCTTCAGTTCCTATGTGTGTACTGCTTGTGCCTTCTTTACTATCTAGACGTTTCGCTGTGACGACTACTTCGTTTACTGATAGATTAGCCTATTGCATTTTTATAACGACTACTTTACTATGCTTTTCTTTCGATATAGTTATTTCTTTAGTAATATATCCTAAGCTAGTAGCTTTTAATGTGGTTTCTTTTAAAGGAAATTTCTTAAATTTGAAAAAACCAGAGCCATCACCAATGCTGTATAATTCAGAGTTCTCAATTTGTACTGTAACAAAAGGAATAGGACTATTTGTTTCTGCATCTAAAACTATACCTGTTAGTACGTAGGTGTTTTGTGCATATGTTGAAAAACATGCATTGATGATAAGAAAACTTATTAAAAGTATCTTATGAAACATCTTTGATTTATGAGTCATAAATTTTAAAATTTCAATATGTATTTTTAATGAAATTTCACTAGTTTAAGAATAATTTAAGATTTGGCAAAAGTATGGACAATAATATTATATTACAAGAAAAAAACTAAAATTGAGTGGCGTAAGAGCCTGATTTTGAAGATATAAAAATCGAGACTATTAGCAAATCAATTTATATAAAAATAATATATTATAAAATAGAACTATTTACTAATAGTTTCGACATTTAAGCAGACATTATCTATCAAATCGTAATAGGTATAATATTTATTAAAAGTTCTTATATTTGTGTTATGATACATCATGGATATATAAAAGTAGCTTGTGCTAGACCGATAGTCTCTCTGGCAGATCCGATAAAGAATGCAGATTCGATAATAAATCTTCTGAAAAAGGCGAAAGATTCGAAAGTGGAGGTAATAGTGTTTCCTGAACTTAGTGTTACAGGATATAGCTGTGGAGATCTATTTTCTAATACGAATCTTTTAGATTTGACTGAAAAGGCTATAGAGAAAATTAAAGAGTATAGTGCTAAGCTGCCTCAGATGTATATAATCGTAGGTTCTCCTTATAGAGTTGAGGAACAGTTAATAAATGCTGCGATTATCTTTCATGATGGGGAAATAGTGGGTGTAGTACCTAAACGTTATCTTCCAAATTATAAAGAGTTTTATGAGCAACGTTGGTTTACTTCTGCAGATGATTTAGTCCTTAATGAAGATAGCTTAGTTATCCCAAATCTCGTGATAAATACCTCTGGAGCACGATTTGCAGTAGAAATATGTGAGGATGTGTGGGCTCCGTCTCCTCCAAGTAGTCTTATGGCAATGGGTGGTGCGGATTTGATTTTTAATCTGTCTGCAAATACTTGTGGTGTTGGTAAGCATGATTATTTAAAAGGGCTTATCAGCCAGCAGTCTGCACGGCTGATCGCCGGTTATGTGTATGTTTCTGCAGGATATGGAGAAAGTACTAGTGATGTAGTTTTTAATGGATGTGGAATGATATATGAGAATGGTCGTCTCCTTTCGGAGGCAGAACGTTATTCTATGAAGGATTCTTTAATCGTTAGTGAGATAGATGTCGAGGCGTTGAGGAACGAGCGCCGAGGGAATAGGACGTTCAATTATTGCCGGGCTGCTCATAGTGATGAATTAAAATCTGTGGTAGTTAAAAATATTGCCATGGAAAAGAATGTGGGGAGTGATGATGATTTTGTTCTTACGAGGAAGTATTCTGCTACGCCTTTCGTGCCTGGTGATAGTAGGGTGATGGAAAAGCGTTGTCGTGAGATTATGTCTATTCAAGCGATGGGGTTGCAGAGCAGGATAGATCATATCGGTATAAAGAATGTGGTTTTGGGTATTTCTGGAGGGCTGGATAGTACTTTGGCTCTTTTGGTTTGTGTAGATGCTTTTGATAATCTTGGACTTTCACGTAAGGGTATAATTGGTATAACTATGCCTGGTTTTGGTACTTCTGACAGGACTCATTCGAATGCGGTGGAGTTGATGGAGAATTTGGGTATTACTATAAGAGAAATTTCTATTGGTGATGCTGTTAATCAGCATTTTAAAGCTATTGGTCATGATTCTAGTGTTCATGATATTACTTATGAGAATTCTCAGGCGAGGGAGCGTACGCAGATTCTGATGGATGTGGCTAATCAGGTGGGTGGAATAGTAGTTGGAACTGGTGATATGAGTGAGTTGGCTCTTGGATGGGCTACTTATAATGGAGATCATATGTCTATGTATGCTGTGAATTGTAGTGTGCCTAAGACTTTGGTTAAACATTTGGTTAATTGGTATGCTTCGTTTAGATGTGATGATAAGGTGAGAGCTATTTTAGCGGATATTATAGATACGCCTATTAGTCCTGAATTATTACCTAATGAGAGTGAAGGTGAGATTACTCAGAAAACGGAGGAGAGTGTTGGACCATATATATTGCATGATTTTTTCTTGTATCATTTTATACGTAATGGTTTCGCTCCTGAGAAGTTGTTCTATTTAGCTCAGCAGACTTTTGGCCATGGTGCTATGAGTGCAGATAGTGAGTCTGTGAATATTTATTCTGATGATGTGATTCGTGAGCATTTGAATACTTTTATGCGTCGTTTCTTTCAGCAGCAGTTCAAACGTAATTGCGTTCCTGATGGACCGAAAGTCGGAAGTATTAGTTTGTCTCCACGTGGTGATTGGAGAATGCCATCGGATGCGAAGTTTAGTGAAGATTGGAAAGTGCTTTAATAGTATAAGTATATCAAAATATTTATAATTTACGTTTTTTCGATTTTTAATCGTATATTATAAGGTATTCAATTAGTCTGTTATAAATTATGAATGAGGTGGTATATTATGAAAACTTTTAGTTATAAAATCAGTTTGTTATTGGTGATTATTCTTTTCTCTGTCACTGATATTGTAGCTCAAGTTAATCAGAATAATCTCCGTAATGTTAATCTACAAAAAAATATTTCAGAAAATTCTGATGGTGATTTGGTGCAAATTCCTTTTGAAAATGCTAGGATAAAGCGTGTAAATACTAAAATCATAAAGACTTTAAAACGAGGAGAATATTTAGAAAGTATTTTAGCGGATTATGATGGGGCTTTATATACAGCGGATTATTATAATGGTGTGATTTATAAAGTTAAGGATGGTGATTTAAGTGTCTTTTGGAAGATAGATGGAAATCCATTAGGACTTGCATGGGCAGATGAAGAGCGTATATTGGTAAGTGTAGTAGATGTGGATGGTTTGAATAAAGTCTATATATTAGATAATGAGGGTAATTCAAAGTTGATAGCTAAACTTCCTGATGCTCAATTAATTAAGAGAATTACTAGTCTAAATGATCAAGAGTACCTGATTTCTGATACGTTTAAATGTGTTATATGGAAGCTGAATTTAGTAGATGATTCTGTGTCTTTATGGTGTGAGAGTCCTCTTCTTAAAAGAAAGAATAATAAAAGTATTATACCTGGAGTGAATGGTATGAAAGTATATCATGATACTTTATTTGTATCTAATACTTCTAAAAGATTATTATTAAAAATACCTATTCTTGATAATAATAAGGCTGGCCAACCTGAAGTTATTAAAAAAAATGTGGTGATTGATGATTTTATTATTGATTACTATGGTAATATCTATGCTACTACATTATTTTATGATAGCGTAGTTAAAATCGATCCTTATGGGGAAGTAACTATTATAGCTCAGAGTGACCAAGGTATGCAAGGATGTACTTCTATTACTGCGAGACAGATGAAAAAGCATATTAATGTGCGTAAGTCTAATATTAAAAAACTTATACGTCTTCAAAAGGTTTTATATGTAGCTACGGATGGAGGACTTCTTAGTAGTAATAAATATGATATGAGAGCAGCTAAAATAATAGAACTACATTTATAGATATCTACTATTTTAGCTAATTAAGTTATATTAATTTATTTTGATGCCGTTATTATAAAGGCTACTACTGTTACTAGTGTAGTTATACTTGAGAGTACGATTCTCCATGCACTAGTGGCTAATGTGCCTTGAGCTACTCTTGTGGGACTCTGAGGAACATATAGTATATCATTTGGTCGTAGATAGAAATATGGAGAGTTTAGAAGTGAAGAGTCTTTTAAATCTATCATAAAATGTTCTTGCTTGCCGTTTATTTCCCGAATTAAAATAATATTATCTCGTTGTGCTGTGATTAATAAATCTCCAGCATATCCTAATGCTTCTAATATTGTGATTCTTTGGGAGTTAACAGAGTATGATCCTGGGTTTTTAACTTCTCCAAGAATAGTAACTTTATAGTTCGTGATTTTAACATAAACTATAGGATTATTGACGTTGTCTTTAATGCGTTCTTTTAGATAATTGGCTAGTTCAGAACGAGTCATGCCACTTACTTTTATTTTACCTAATACAGGGAAACTTATATATCCATCTGGACTTACTGTGTATTTAAGTACAGAGTTTTCTGGGTTTGACGTCGTGATGCCATTAAAATCTAGATTAGAGCTTTCAGAACTGCCGCCTCCTAAAGTAAGATTATAAGGAGATATAACAGTTTTATCTGGACCTGAAACTATTATTGATAATATGTCTGCTGGTTGAATCTTGGCTTCGTAGTTAGATGTTATTTTTTCAGGACTTGATTGGTCTATGTCTTGGAAATATAAAATCTCTTTAGATGAAGCACATCCAGTGACTATTAAAGCGATTATTCCACTTATAAGTAGGATGAAAAATCTTCTCATTAGTATTTATTTTCTTTATAATATTGTATAAGCGAAAACTTATTTTTACAAAGGTAATAAATTCATGAAATTAATCGATAATAATTCTTAAATTTGTGATTAATAAATGTATTCAATATGGAAAATAAAAAGATTTTAGTAACATCTCCTTTGCTTCCTAAGTTAGAGGATTTTATACCTTATCTTGAAGAAATATGGGAAAGTAAATGGCTGACTAATAATGGACATTTTCATCAAGAATTCGAACAGAAATTAGCTGAATATTTAAAAGTACCTTATATAAGTTTATTTACTAATGGCACTCTGCCTCTTATAGCTGCTTTGCAGGCTGAAAGGGTGACGGGTGAAGTTATTACGACTCCTTATAGTTTCGTGGCTACTACTCATTCTATTTGGTGGAATGGAATTAAACCAGTTTTCGTCGATATTGACCCGGTGACTTGTAATCTTGATCCTAGTAAAATAGAAGCCGCTATTACTTCTCGAACTACTGCGATTATGCCAGTGCATGTTTATGGTATGCCGTGTGATACTGCTGCCATTCAAGACATTGCCGATAAATATGGCCTTAAAGTAATATATGATGCTGCTCATGCTTTTGGTGTGGAGGAGAATGGTGTGTCTGTGCTGAGGGCAGGGGATATGTCAACTTTGAGTTTTCATGCGACGAAGGTTTTTAATACGATAGAGGGTGGTGCTTTGGTGATGAAGGATGAGAAGACGAAAAAACGTATTGATTATATTAAGAATTTTGGTTTTGCTGGGGAGACGACTGTTATAGCTCCTGGTATAAATGCGAAGATGGATGAGGTTAGAGCTGCTTATGGTCTTTTGAATTTAAAGCAAGTTGATGCTGCGATAGATAGACGTAAAGAGATAGCTGATTTGTATAGAAAAACCTTAGCTCATGTGGATGGTATAAGCTTTTTCAATGATGTGAAGGGTGTGCGACATAATTATGCGTATTTTCCTATTTGGGTAGATGCCCAGAAGTTCGGGATGTCTCGTGATGAGCTTTATGAGAAGATGAAGAGGAGTAATGTGTTTGGAAGACGATATTTTTATCCATTGATTAGTACTTTTTCGACTTATAAAAGTTTACCTTCAGCGGCACCTGGTAATCTGCCAGTGGCTACGAAGAAGGCTAATGAGGTGATTTGTTTGCCAATGGCCAAGGATCTTTCAGATAGTGAAGTGGAAAGAGTTCTTGATTCTATATTAAAGTAGTTTTATTCTTTTAGAATTTATAGTTGATTAATAAAGATTCTTTCTTTTTTAAGTCTTAAATTATTTTCATTAATAATTATTGCTTGGTTTTTCTCTATTTCTTCCCTTGATAAAGGAGTCATATCTATTAAATGTCGTTCTAAATCGTCTTCTATGCTGAAGATGGTTAAGCCCATTTGTTTGTAATATGAATAAACAGGATTGTTTTTCCATAGGAAAACTTTACAGCCTACTTGTATGGCGAGAGATATATTTCCTAAAGCTTGTTGTCGCATATGACCGAAAATGGCTAAATTACATCCAGCTATAATTTTTTTATATTCTTCTCTGGGTACGAAATCAAGCATAGGATTAAATTTATCTCCAAATTCTTCATTGCCTTTTTTAACAATGAAATCTTTATATCTTTCGTTGCCATAGTTTAATGGTATTATTAATTTCCCGAATTTATCAGAGTGTTTAGCTAAGTAAGGAAATATATCTAAATGGTTGCATGTTATGGATGCAGAGTTGGCTATGAGTACGTTTTTCTTTTCTATATCTACTAAATCAGCTCTCATATCAGCTTTAGTTAAGAAATAACTATATGAGAAGAACATTTGTTCTGCTTTAAAATGAGGAATATTTATCAAAAGCTTATATTCATATGGAAGGATAGTGGATAAATAATCTATTCTGGCTAATGATTTCTTTTGAAATATTTTCATAAGAAAAAACTTAATTCTTGAGAATAAAGAATTAGATTTCTTAAAAAAGTCATATGGATAAGATTTTTTAGTGATAGGTAAAAGTAGATTTTTGGTATGAACCAGAGGATTTGGTCCATCGTATAAATCTGTACCCCAGAAACTGCAATAGAGTTTTATCCTTCTTGGCAACATCCATAGACATACTTTAGCTAAATGAGTGAAGCAGTGTACAAATAATATATCGCAGTTTTTTCTTAAAATAAAATGATTAATAAATTCTAAAAAAGAATATTGCTGAACTCTATCAGATTTGATGTATTTATAAGACTTTACTTTTTTTCTCTGAATTAAGATATAAGAATTATTGGCACTAGAATACTTGTCGAATTTATCTATTACTAAATCTATAAATTTATCATCTATTACCAAATGGACTATTTTTTCTTTCATATATCCTTTAAATTTTATCTGTAAAGCTCAAATATCTGCTAAAGATACTTCATTTTTTACAAATTTTATATTATCGATTACAAATAGTATTTTTGTATATTTGTGATATCTTATTCTAATAAAGAAGATCTAAATTTAATAATATGGCTGAATCATTGAAAGGGAAAACCATAAATGGCATGAAATGGAGTGCCATAGAACGTTTTTCCTCACAAGGCATACAATTTGTCATACAGATATTTCTAGCTAGACTATTACTGCCAAGTGACTATGGTGTTATAGCCATGCTGACTATATTTATCGCTATAACTCAATCTTTTATAGATAGTGGTTTTCTAAATGCATTAATTCGCAAATTAGATAGAAATGAGGATGATTATACCACTACATTTATATTCAATATCTTAGTAGGGATAGCCTTCTACTGTCTTCTATATTTCACATCTCCACTGATAGCTAGTTTTTATAAAACGCCAATATTATTACCTATCACTAAATTCATAGCCATAGGACTATTATTAGACTCATTCACCATAGTTCATCAGGCAATATTAACTATCAGAATAGACTTTAAAACACAGACCTACGTCTCATTTACCAGCACTATCATATCTGGGCTAATAGCTATCTATTTAGCATACAAAGGATTAGGTGCGTGGGCATTGGCCTGGCAAATAGTAATTAATTCAGCATTAAAATTAATATTATTCTGGGCAATAGTAAGGTGGTGGCCTCGTGGCAGATTTTCTAAAAAATCATTTGCATCACTCTTTGGATTCGGATCAAAATTACTTTTATCAGGTCTTATAGATACTATTTACCAAAACATATATTTAATAGTAATAGGTAAATACTTCTCAAGTAAATCACTTGGATTTTACTCAAGAGCCAAAGAATTTAGTAGATATCCTTCATCATCATTAACTTCTATAATACAGCGCGTAACATACCCTGTGTTAAGTGAGATGCAGGAAGATGATGAAAAATTAAAAGCTAATTACAGGAAACTTCTTAAGATGTCAGCTTTTATCATATTTCCTCTTATGGTAGGCTTATCTGCAGCTGCAGATCCATTAATAAGATGCTTGTTAACAGACAAATGGGCAGATAGTGTAATATTACTGCAGATTCTATGCTTTTCTATGATGTGGTATCCAATTCATTCGATAAATTTAAATCTTCTGAAAGTAAAAGGAAGATCAGACTTATTCCTGAAATTGGAAATCTATAAAAAGATATTCATAACTCTTGTATTACTAGTATCCCTGCGTTTTGGAGTAATCGCCATGTGTATTGGCCAGATAATCACTTCATTATTCAGTCTATTCGTTAATACATATTATACTGGAAAACTAATAAAAGTAGGTTTCCTTCAACAAATGAAGGATATGCTTCCTACTCTGATAATTTGTACGATAATGTATAACGTTATTATGTTAATGAATGGTTTTATCGAAGCTGATTTTATTAAATTAATTCTAGATATAATAGTGGGAGCGGTAATTTATATAGGCCTATCATTCTTAAATAAATCTCCAGAATTAAAAGAATTAATCTCAATAGTATTCAAAAAAACAAGTTTTTAACTATTATTGTTAATACAACATTTAGATTATTGTGATCTCCTGATAGTGAACTATTCCAGTATTCTAGTTGGTCTGCTCTTAATGTTAGAGTGAGGTTTTGCGGGGTTGATCCATCACTGGTCTGATTTCCACAGTATAAATAGTAATTATTGGAAATAGAGGCATAACTAAAGTCTAAATCTGAAAGCATGTTATTAAAACATAATACATTTGTTAATTTTTTATTATTAGATAAATTCAGTGTTTTAATTCTATTATAAGAAATATTTAAAAACGTTAGTTCTGTGTTTTTAGATACATCAATCTCTGAAATGCGGGTAAAAGCGCATGTTAAACTTTCTAATTTAGGGTTGTGTGATATATCTAGTTCTTTTAATGCAGTGTCTCCGCAGTCAAGATTTTTTAAATTAGGACAATTGGAAATATTTAGCTTACATATGTTATTGAGTATACAGTTTAGATTAACCAATTTAGTGTTTTTAGATAAATCTAATCTATTAATTCCATTAATATTGCAGTTAAAATCTGTCAATCCCGTAAGGTATTCTATGCCATGAGCTGAGTTTATAGAATAATCCTCAGGCCATGAATTTGTGGATATATTAAGTTCACTTATCGCGTGAAGGGCTGCTAATTGGTCAGGATCAGTTACGTCTATTGGGGATGTAGTTAGAGCATCTGATTCATCGGCATCTATTA
>JBAYDV010000032.1:0-21060 GCA_041668045.1 Bacteroidales bacterium
GTAGAACCAAGTGGAGAATCCGCCGTGACAGGGGGCAGTTTTTGCTCTGGGGACATTCTTTCTAAGATAATAAAACCATATATTTTGTCTTCGTGGCCCTTCCAAAGAGTAGAATAATCTGGGTGAAGATCATCGAGATATGATTTGACAGAATGATAGCCATACATATGACAAGACAATTCATTAACACATAATCCAGCAAAACGCATTGCGTTCATTTCTATTGGATTAATGCGGTCAGATATACGGAATTCTATATGAAAAGGAAAATTTTTAAACTTCAAGACAGTGTTGATTTCTCTGAGGAAAGTCAAAAAACTCTCAAGATATTTGTCGTAAATCGACTTCGAAGAAATATACAATCTGTCGCTAACATCCTTTTCTGAAACGAATGGATGTTTATAGATATTCAACACTACAGGTTCTCCCATAGTATCATAATAAGCATCCACAGCGAACTCATCTCCTTTTATATACTCCTCGATAATAAAACTCGTCTTTTCTATTACAGAAACAGGAAAAGCAGAACTCTTGGCATCAAAATTCGTGTAAATCTCAACCAATGACTTTTTCCAATCTTCCTTATTTTCAATAGTATAGACTCCTATACTTAAGAAACCAATAGCAGGTTTGAGAACAATAGGATAAGGAAGAGAATCAGCATCCACATCCCTCAAATCCTTTATATTGATCTTTTTATAATAGAAATCTGGATATAACTTTTTACATACATCACGAAATTTACTCTTATCCTTTATAATTCGAATACTTTCTTTCAAATTCTCATCTGGATGATTCTCAAAAATCCAAGATAACGCATTTTCTGAAATAGTATATACCCTCTCACCTCGTCTGCACGCCTTCCTCGCCTCTTCATCATCAATTAAATATAGATTATATTTAGCAGAATATTCTTCAGACACATCGTTTTTAAGCACGGATATTTTCTCAGCCTCCAAAAGTGAAAGTAAAGTTTCTGAGATAAAAGGTTTTTCAAGTATTATCATGATTTACATAATTTTAAGTAGCAAAGATACCAAACGAAATTAAAAATTATATCTTTGTCCAAAATATTTAAATATGTACGTAAAACCAAAAAAGGAATTAGGACAACATTTTTTAAGAGATGAAGACATCGCTTTAAGAATAGTAGATGCATTACAGGGCAATGGTGGGACTGCCACTGCTACTCCTATCGTAGCTACTAAAGCAGATAAAACTGATGCAAACAGCCAAGAGGCCATTGCCACAGAAAAAGCTAAAATGGAAGTTCTAGAGATAGGGCCAGGAATGGGTGTACTAACCAAATATTTATTAAAGAGAGAAGATGTTAATTTAAAAGTAGCAGAAATAGATAAAGAAAGTGTAAATTATCTATTGATAAATTACCCTGAAATAGCAAGTGGACTTTATGAAGCAGACTTTTTAAAAATGTCTCTAGACCATATTTTCAAAGGAGATTTTAATATAATTGGTAATTTCCCATATAATATATCTTCGCAAATCTTCTTCAAAGTATTAGACTATAAAGACCAAATTCCTCAAGTAGTAGGCATGCTTCAGAAAGAAGTAGCCGAAAGACTTTGCTCTCCAGCAGGTAAAAAATCTTATGGAATACTATCTGTACTATTGCAGGCTTGGTATAATATGGAATATTTATTTACAGTAGAACCTTTCTCTTTCATTCCACCTCCAAAAGTCAGATCCGCTGTGATTCGTTTAACTCGTAATGACAGGACTGAATTAGGATGTGACCCTGTATTATTTAAAAGTATTATCAAAACATGCTTCAATCAACGCAGAAAAACCATTAGAAATTCTATTCGTCCTCTAATCGTTAACATGAAGAATAACCTGATGCAAGCACAGCAGAAAGGGAAGTCTTATGAACGAACTAAAAACACTGAAACTATCTCTGGTAAAAAGAACCTGGCCATTCCTGAAATTATGGGCACAAACCTTAAGGGTCAGGAAGTTAACTTCTTAGACCTTCGTCCAGAACAAATGTCTGTCGAGATGTTTATTAAACTAACTAACGAATTGCAAAATCTATACATTCAGGCATAGATAGAACTGATTACTTTTTAAGACCTATCTTCTTTTTGAGTGATCTTAGAAGATCAAAAGCATCAAGAGGGGTCATATTATTCATATCAGCAGCTTTTAATGTGTCACGAATATCTTCAATTAGTGGATCATCTAATTGAAAGAAAGAAAGCTGCTGTGGTTCTGCCACCATCTCAGCATTCTCGATAGACTGTAGCTCTGCCATTTTCGTTTCACCTTCGCCTGACTCAAGTTTATGAAGAACTTTTTCAGCAGCATGAACCACGGCAATAGGCATTCCTGCCAGACGTGCTACATGAATACCAAAACTATGTGCCACACCTCCTGGTGTCAATTTTCTTAAGAATATAACCTTTCCATCTATCTCTTTAACAGCTATATGGAAATTCTTAACTCGAGGATATATATTCTCCAATTCATTAAGTTCATGATAATGAGTCGCGAAAAGAGTCTTAGCACCAAAACCTTGCTCATGAATAAACTCGACAATACCCCAGGCAATAGACATACCATCATAAGTACTAGTCCCACGGCCTATCTCATCAAGTAAAATCAAAGACCTGTGAGAAATGTTATGCAGGATAGTCGAAGTCTCAAGCATCTCCACCATAAAAGTAGATTCTCCACGTGAGATATTATCAGAAGCACCCACACGAGTGAAAACTTTATCTACATAACCAAGACGAGCAGCCGCTGCAGGAACGAAAGAGCCAATCTGAGCCATAAGACTAATCAATGCAGTCTGCCTTAACAACGCAGACTTACCAGCCATATTAGGTCCAGTCAATATAATAATCTGCTGAGTAGAACTATCAAGCATCAAATCATTAGCCACATATTCTTGTCCATCAGGCATTAGACGTTCGATTACAGGATGACGTCCTTGTTTAATATCAAAATCATCCCCATCAGTCATCTCTGGCCTATGATAATCAAATTCGACAGCACAAAAAGCAAAAGAAAGCAATGCATCAATACGAGCTAGCAGCGCAGCGTTATTCTGAATAATAGGAATCATTTTCTGAATAGCCAAAACAACATCTAAATAAAGCTTTTGTTCCACTTGATATATATTCGTCTGAGCCGTCAGAATCTTCTCCTCATATACCTTCAACTCTTGAGTAATATAACGTTCTGCACTCACTAGAGTCTGCTTACGAATCCATTCCTCAGGCACTTTATCCTTGAAAGTATTCCTTACCTCAAGATAATAGCCAAATACATTATTGTGACTTATTTTTAATGAAGAAATCCCCGTCCTCTCTATCTCGCGCACACGAATTCCTTCTATAATCTCTTTTCCATTTCTAACTACCTTACGATACTCATCCAGCTCCTGGCTCACCCCTGAAGCTATCACATCACCTTTCCCTATCTGTGCAGCAGGATCAGCTGCCATCATCTTATTTAGCAATGTTTCGAGTTCAGTACAATTATCAAGCTTAGCTGCAAGTTTTTTCAGGGCAATGTCCTGTCGGTCGTCGTAGCGTTTATCCTCACTGAAATAATCCTCTATTAATTTTTTAATAGGAGCTATCTGAGCGATTCCTCTCTTTAACTGCATAACCTCTCTAGGAGAAATCCTTCCAGCCGCTGCTCGAGAAATGATACGCTCCAAATCTCCCACATCTCCTATTTTCTCTGAGACAGCTGTCATCAGAGGACTAGCCATAGAACCCGTAAAATCTGCTTCAGAGCTAGCATTGCCATGTAAAGAAATAAACTCCTCTACCACATCATGACGGTTCTTGATTTCTTCTAAAGACTTAGATGGCATAGAAATCCACGTTCTAAGTAGTCTGGATCCCATTGGAGATGAACATTTATCTAATACTTGAAGGAGTGACATCCCATCTGGAGACAAAGGTTGAAGTAACTCAAGATTTCTTACTGTAAATCTATCTAACCACACGAAATCTCCTTCATCAAGACGAGAAATAGAACATAAATGACTAAGACCTCGCATCGGATTAAAATCAGTGCCAGCCTGTTGCGTGTTTTCCAAATAAAATAATATCGCACCTGCTGCCGTGATACCAAGGGTCATTCCTTCTACTCCAAAACCTTTTAAAGAATTTATCTTAAACTGTTTTATAAGTTTCTCATAAGCTGATTCATAAACGAAAGCCCATTGGTCCATAGTAGAAACATACATTCCTCCGACTACATGAGAATTATCAGAACTAGAGACTACTTTATTAGCGAAACGCTCACGAAATCCTTTTTCATATCCTTTTTGGATTAAGACTTCTTTAGGATCGAAATCTGATAACAATAAATCTATGTAATCTAAATTTCCTTGGGCTATCTTGAATGTCCCGGTAGATATATCTAGAAAAGCTACACCTGCTCTATCTTTTTCGAAATATAACGAAGCCAGAAAGTTATTTTCTTTCTGAGAAAGCAATTGTTCATTATAAGCTAGACCCGGAGTCACTAATTCAGTCACCCCTCTTTTAACTATTTTTTTAGTCATTTTGGGATCTTCTAACTGATCACAAACAGCTACTTTATAGCCTGCTCTAACTAATTTTGGAAGATATACATCGATAGAATGATGAGGAAACCCTGCTAATTCTACATATTTAGCAGAACCATTAGCTCTTCTGGTGAGTACTATTCCTAAAATCTTGCTCGCTTTAATCGCATCTTCGGAAAATGTTTCATAAAAGTCTCCAACTCTAAACAATATCATAGCTTCAGGATATTTCGCCTTAACTTTAAAATACTGTTGCATCATAGGGGTTTTTACTATATCTTTCTTAGCTTTCATAATTACAAAAATAGATAAATTAATCGTATCTTTGTCTAAGATAAAGCGAAAATTTCTAGGATTAAACAAAAATGAATAAACGGGTTCTTGTAATAACATATTATTGGTCACCAACAGGTGGATCTGGCGTACAACGTTGGGTGAAGTTCTCTAAATACCTACCCGAATTTGGATGGACACCAGTAATATATACACCTTCAAACCCTGAACAAATAGCCATAGATCATAATATGGCTAAAGAAATTCCTCCTCAAGCTGAGATTATCAAACGTCATATTTCAGAGCCATATACTCTTTATCACAAATTTATAGGGCATAAAAAAGGAGAGAAAATAGCTGCAATTAATCCTATAAATAATTCTAAAGATAAATCCCTGGCAGAGAAAATCTCTCTTTGGGTTCGTGCTAATATTTTCATTCCAGACCCTAGGATTACATGGAAACATTCATCGGTAAATTTTCTAATTAAATACTTAAAAGAACATCCTGTCGATGTGATAGTGACTACAGGTCCACCTCAATCCATGCATCTTATAGGTCGAGAATTACATCGCCGCACAGGCATTAAATGGATCGCCGACTTCCGTGACCCATGGACTAAAATGTTCTACTTCAAACATTTACCATTAAATCGTTTCGCCAGTCGTGCCCATTATCGCCTAGAGCAAAGCGTCCTGCGTGAAGCAGATTACATAGTAGCTGTCAGCCCTCGTGTACAAAAAGATTTTATGGCAATGTTACCATCTGGAAGCAATCCTGATAAAGTGAAGTTAATTACCAATGGATTCGACCCATCAGATTTCGCTAACGCTACGCAAAGCAGTTTCTGCGAAAAAAAACCTCAGAACCAAACAGCAGATAATCAAGCTCGAAAAATATCAATAGTTCATACCGGAATATTAGCACAAGAAGGTAATCCTACTGAACTTTGGAAAGCTCTTGGTTTAAAAAATGACATCCCTTTTCTTATTAAATTATATGGCAATACTGACCAGGCTGTAATAAAATCCATGATAGAAGCTGGCTTGGAGGGTAAATTCTCTGATGAGGGATATAAGAGTCATTCAGAAATTAATCATTATCAGCAGACTGCTGACATATTAATATTACCATTAAGAAAAGAAGAAGAGTATAAATCTGTCTTGCCAGGCAAACTTTTCGAATATATTGCTGCCGATGTACCTATTTTAGGTATTGGTCCTATAGATAGCGTGTGTGCAGAAGTATTACAAGATACTGGATGTGGGCAAATGTTTGAATGGACAGACGCTGAAGGTATGCTTGATTTTATAAAAATGGTGAATAAACAATTGCACGAAGTGCAAGGCGAGTCAAACTCAACATTGCCCCGTAATAATAAAAAAATAGAGTCCTATTCACGTGTGAATCTGACTAAACAGTATATTAAACTTTTTGAGAACTAAATATTTATTATGCAAAATCTTTTAAAAAAAGCATGGCCTTTCGTCCTAATTATCTTAGGCTTTTTAGTATTATCTTATGCTTATGCTCCACAAGTAATAGGAGGTAAAGTCATGAATCAGAGTGATATATCTTCATGGAAAGGTATGTCTCACGAAGCGTCTGTTTATAATAAAGCTCATCCTGACGACCCTACTTACTGGACAGGGTCTATGTTTTCCGGGATGCCGACTACTTCTTTTATGGGAGATTATAAGGGTGATTCTACTAATTTTTTATATAAGATTTTACTAACGGGAAAACGTCCTCCAGTATATTTCTTTATTTCTCTATTAGGAGCTTTTTTGATGTTTCTCGCCTTCGGTTGTGATATATATTTATCAGTAGTTGGTGCTATAGCCGTGACATTTTGCTCGTATAATATGCAAATTCTACAGGTAGGACATAATACTAAAATGCAAGCCATAGCTTATATGCCTTGGGTCATAGCATCTATAGTATATTCTTATAAGAAGCGGCCGTTTATAGGGTCTGTCTTGTTTGGATTCGCCCTTTCTTTTCAGATTAAAGCTAATCATCCTCAGATCTCATATTATCTGGCTATGATTATCTTAGTTTTCGTTATAGCAGAATTTATACATGCTATAAATGAGAGAAAAATAAGGAATTTCTTTAAAGCTTCTATCCTGCTTCTAATAATGGGATTATTAGGAATAGGGGCTAATGCTAATAAGTTACTTCCATTGTATAAATATCAAAAGCATACTATGCGTGGGGGCACTGAATTAACTAATAATCAAAATCTTCAGACAGGAAATGGATTAAAGCTTGATTATGCTACTGCTTGGTCTTATGGCATAGAAGAGACTCCTAATCTATTGATCCCTAATTTTAATGGAGGTAGCTCAAGCGGTGCTCTAAGTACTAGTTCCAAGACATATAATGTTTTAAAAAATAAATATAGAGGAGCTGACCAAATAATTAAACAACTGCCTACTTATTGGGGACCTCAGCCATTCACAGCTGGACCTATGTATATGGGTGCTTTTTGTATATTCTTGTTTATTCTAGGCCTGTTTATAGTAAAAGGATATTATAAATGGTGGCTTGTCGCTATTACCATAATAGCTTTGCTGTTAAGTTACGGGTCGCATGCATTATGGTTTACTAAGCTGTTTTTCTATCATGTTCCTTTATATAATAAGTTTAGGACAGTGTCTATGATTTTAGTCATATTACAGATGACTATTCCTATTTTGGGTATTTTAGCTATTAAAGAAGTTAATCGTATTAAGAATACTGGAACTCTCGCTGATAGAAAAGGATTTCAAAAGAATATGATGTGGTCTGTTATTATCACTTTAGGATTCTGCCTATTTTTCGTATTAGCACCAGCTTGGGGTAATTTCAGCTCCTCTGCAGACTCATCATTGCCTGCAGATCTAGTAGCTTCTCTACGTGCTGATCGTGTATCTTTTGTTCGAATGGATGCTTTTAGATCGTTTCTTCTTATAGCCTTAGGCGCTTTAGTGTTATGGTTAGGTTATAAAAAAAGAATTAAACCTCTTTTAGCTGTTTCTTTAATGGGAGTAATTATTTTAGTGGATTTATGGAATGTAGATAAGCGTTATCTTAATAGTTCTCATTTCGTTGATGCATATAAGTTTAATAATCAATTTCCTCTAAGGACAGCTGATAAAAGTATTTTCAATATAGAGAAAGAGCTGGCTGAGAAAACAGGTATCGAAGATCCTGATTACAGAGTGTTAGATTTGAGTGTTAATACTTTTAATGATGCACATATTTCTTATCATCATAAAACTATTGGTGGTTATTCTCCTGCTAAACTTCAGAGATATCAAGATTTAATTGATTATTATATTTCTCCTGAAATGCAGCAACTTTCAAAGGATGTAAATAAAGTGGCTAAATCTGCTAAATCAATGCAAGATATAGAGGCTGCTTTAGGGGATTATCCTATACTTTCTATGTTAAATACTAAGTATATTGTTATAAATGGCGAAGCTGATCCTTTGAGATATAATCCTTATGGTCATGCCTGGTTCGTTTCTTCAGTAAAGAATACTAAATCTGCTGATGAAGAAATTAGTGAAATAGGTAAGGTCGATCTTAGGACTACAGCTGTTATAAGTTACAAGACTCCATTATCTGCTAGCAATCAGCTATCCGCTCCAGAAAAGATACAACAGCCTGCTTCGGATGCATCAAGCATTACTTCTAATGATAGTATTGCCATTAATAATAACGAAGATTGTATAAGATTAACAGAATATAAACCTAATATGCTGAGTTATATTTCCGATAATGCGAATAGGGGTTTAGCAGTGTTTAGTGAGGTTTATTATCCAGATGGATGGAAAGCGTCTATAGATGGATATCCAGCTAAGATTTTATGTGCGAATTATACCTTACGTGCACTTGAGATTCCTGCTGGGCATCATAATATTAAATTCGTATTTAAACCTATATCTTATAAAATAGGAGCTACCATATCGAGTGTTTGCTCAATATTATTATGGATTTTTATCTGCCTGATATCATTTTTCGAATATAACGAAAATAAAAAAAGTAATCTTAATATTAAAGAATTAAGTTCCAATTAGGAGGAGTAACATTTAAAAGATAACGAACAAAGAAATCGTATCGTTTATGCTCTCCATACTCCCCACCCATAGTGTGGTTAGAACCTGGAATCACAACTAATTCGAAATTCTTATTTGCTTTAATTAGTGCGTTCACCATCTGCATAGTTGAAGAAGGATCTACATTGTCATCCATTTCACCAACAACCAGCATTAGTGGACGTCTCAGCAAATGAGCATTAACTACATTAGAAGATTCTTTATACTGTTTACCTATGGGATAGCCCATCCATTGTTCATTCCACCATATTTTATCCATACGATTATCATGACATCCACAGGATGAATATGCAGCTTTATAAAAATCTGGATAAAACAGAATAGCATCAGCAGCTTCTTGTCCTCCGGCCGAAGCACCGAATATGCCTACCCGGTCAATATCCATATACGGATACTTGGTCGCAGCAGCTTTTATCCATTCCATTCGGTCCGGTAAACCTGCATCTTTCAAATTCCTATAGCAAATGTCTTCAAAAGATTTAGATCGAAACGAGGTCCCCATAGCATCAAGTTGCACCACAATAAATCCAAGTTCAGCCAAACTACTCATGTTCCAATTGTAAGCGCTGAATGACTTGGGTGTATATTGGTTACCCGGACCAGCATAAATATATTCAATAATTGGATATTTTTTATCCGGATTAAAATTAGTAGGACGAACAATAATTCCCCACATATCCGTCTGATGATCTCTCCCTTTAGCACAAAAGACTTCAGGGGCTTTCCATCCAGCTTCAACTAACTGTGTGATATCAGCTTTTTCAAGTGGCATAATAATTTTACCACTTTTTGCATCACGCAGAACTGCAACAGGTGCTCTATTTACAAGAGAATAGGTATCCACAAGATACTTCATATCGTGTGAGAAGCTAGCTTTATGCATTCCTTCCTCTGGTGTTAAACATGTTAATCCACTTCCATCGAAATGAATGCTATAGTAACGAATCAAATAAGGATCTTCACCATTCACCATTCCATTAGCAGAGAAAGTAATTATACGATTAATTTCATCTACATGAACTACTTCACGCACATACCACGGTCCTTTTGTTACCTGATTTTTAACTTTCCCAGTTTGACGATTATAAAGGTATAAATGATTCCAATTATTACGCTCACTCATCCAAATTATTTCTTTCCCGTTGGAGAGATTTCTACGGAAGTAACGGTTATAATTAACAAACGTCTTACTGGTTTCCTGAATCACTATCCGCACTTTACCAGTATCGGTCGAAAGTTCCAACACGCGATAGACCTGATGTCCACGCTGATTATATTCAAACATCACTGTTTTACTATCAGTATCCCATTCCAGCCCTCTCACCTCGAATTGCTTGTTGAATAATTCCGTAGAAGGAATAGTCGTTTCTCCCGTTTCAACATTAAAGATACAAGGACACTTGAAGGGCAAAGCATCACCCGGTTTGGCATATTCCCGCTTATGCAACTTGGGCTGAAGTTGGTCGGTAGGCGATGACTCAATGAGATAGACATATCGCTTCTTCGCCGGACGTACCTTCATCATCGCTACTTTCTTAGAATCCGGAGACCATACGATTTGTGCCGAATAGAACTCGCCGGGAGAACCATCAAAACTTAACACCTTTTCTTCACCCGATTTATTATCATTTACATAGACATTGCTGTTTTTAATGTAAGCCGTTCGCTTGCCATCCGGGGAAACCACTGGCTCCCCATTGCTTTCATCAAAAGTAGCCGCCCAATAAGATGCATCGTGCCTCTCAATCACCCCTTTATCTATTAAATCGCCTTTCCGCTTTGCATAAATCCACTGATGATCTTTATAAATAAAATTCAATGTATCCAAAGTCTCATTAATGCTTAAAAAACTAATGGGGAGTAGCATAGCATCAACGGCCTCTTTTCCTTCCTTTGTTTCTGAGCTAAAAGGGGCTGTCTGTCCGAATAATCCTACCGCCATATCCTTTTTATAAGGATTTAAAGCAGATAAACATTTCGCCAGTTTCTCCTGATTAAACAAAGGGGCGCGTTTCTTCTTTGTTGCATCCACCAGTACATACTCCTTACCATTGGGCATATCGCGAACGTACCAGAACTTGTCAGTACCAGCAATCCATTGCGGACGAACATCGCCATAAAGAACCTTGTTACTAAATTTGTCGTGAAGTGAATAGGCTCGCTGATAGTCTTCCAACGTACCTTGTGCAAATAGATTATCTACATTCAAAAAAGTTAAAACTGCACACAAGCTAATACAAGTTATAAACTGTTTCTTTACCTTTTTCATGTGTAATTTATTAATTATTCTACTTCCCATTCAAATAGTCCAGAAGCATATTCTTTTGGAAGTTTTATTTCCATT
Organism: Bacteroidales bacterium; assembly: GCA_041668045.1. Classification (GTDB taxonomy): domain Bacteria; phylum Bacteroidota; class Bacteroidia; order Bacteroidales; family UBA932; genus JBAYDV01. Next base: position 11,270 of record JBAYDV010000032.1, read on the forward strand.
TTTAATGCACTCGTAGATATAGAAGGAAAACTGACTTCATTACCAATACCTTTCTTAGTTCCATAAGATGTGGTATTTTCCACAGGTAACCATGTTCCTGTTTTATCTTTATAATATAACTTCCATGAATCTGGTACACGGCAACCTCCCCACGGCTCATCATCATACCAATATACAGTAGAACTTGATATAGTTTTAGGAGAATCAAATGTATAAGCAATCCATTCCGTAGTTCCCTTATTAGGCCACCAATGATAGTAAGGTACCGAACGATCATTTGCATCCTTTGGCACTAATCTATCGTTAATTGCAGTAATCGCTTTCACATCATGTGAAGCAGAAACTAGGCTTTCCGAAGCAATCGTAGGCGGCGACACAGGACGAGTAGCATTAATATCAATAGGTAACCATACAGCCATTTCTCCACTACCACGATGTGCCCATGCATAATAAGGAATCATATTCAGCTTCACGTCCTTTGCCACTAGTCTTCCTGTTAAATCATACTCCAATGTTTGTGCATCAGTTTGCACCATATTAATACCATACAATAACTCAGGCTTCTCAATAACTTTAAATTGTGGATTTTGGTTTACAAGCACTCCTCTCACACTGAAATCATTATCTTTCCACTCCGCACAATATACCAAAGGCCCACGTTCTACAGAAATCTTACCTTGATCTGCAGCTACCAAAGGATGAGCTTTTATCGTACGAACATCCATATCAAAATGAATCTGCACTTCATCACCCTTTCTCCATTTACGATTAATGACGAAATAACCTTTTTCCAAAGTACTTTCTACCGATTTTCCGTTAACCTTAATAAGGTAAGAAGGATGTTTCTTATCAGTAAAGCGATATAAGTCTCCTGGAACTACCGAATTTCTCGCCCATCCTGGAATACGGATTTTTAGATTAAAATCTTGTTTTCCATCAGGTAAAACTGACAAGCTAACATCCCCAGACCATGGATAATCGGTTTTTTGCTCCAATATGACCTTTTTACCATTCAATTTCAAGGAAGCCTTATCACCTATAAACAAGTTCACATACAAATCTTTACCTTTAGTGGCATATATATATCCAGGAAGAGAAGGTATAAATCGACAAATATTAGAAGGACAGCAAGCACACCCAAACCAAGGCTGACGTTGATATTGGCCTATTGATTCCAAAGGATTAGGATAAAAAAAACTGCCTCCATCCAGAGAAACACCTGAAATCAACCCATTATATAAGGTACGCTCCAATACATCATAATATTTAGAGTCTCCGTGCAATAGGAATAAGCGATAATTGAGATAAACATTACCTATTGCCGCACAAGTTTCACAATAAGCAGACATATTAGGCAATTCATAATTCTTACCAAAAGCCTCTCCATTATTAGTAGCTCCTATTCCTCCAGTGATATACAACTTCTTATTTACGATATTATCCCAAATCCTATCTATAGCATGTACATAAGCGGTATCTCCTGTCAATGCTGCCACATCAGCCATTCCTGAATACATGTAAGCTGCACGCACAGCATGCCCCACAGCCTCATCTTGTTCCGTCACCGGCTTGTGTGCTTGACTATATTCATCACGACGTATAGTATGCCCACGTTCATCTAGGAAAAACTTAGCTTCGTTGAGATATTTAACATCTCCAGTCACTATATATAGCTTGGCTAGTGCCATCTCTGCTATCTGATGTCCAGGAACCACTACTAGTTGTCCTGGTTTATCTCCTATAGCCTGGCAAACACAATCTGCATAGCGAATAGCAATATCTAAAAAGTTACGTTTTCCAGTAGCTTGATAATGCGCAATGGCTCCCTCTACCATGTGTCCTAAATCATACAACTCATGACTCAAGTCTTCCACCTTTTCCCAACGTGTACTTCCAGACCATTCATGTGGATGTTTAGGATTCTGCGTGCGGGCTGTGTATAAATAACCATCCGGTTCCTGAGCTGCTGCAACCAAAACAAGCACACTATCAATATATTTCGACAGCTTCTTATTGGGACAGGTTTGCATCGAATAGCTAGCCCCTTCTATAACCTTATATACATCTGTATCATCAAATGGGAAACCTCCCACCTTAATAGTATCGCTGGGATGCGCAGCCTTTACAAAATTATTATATCGTCCAGTTTCTTCACATTTACTAAAAGCAAGAGGAATTGTTACTTCACGGTTTGCCTTCAATCGTTGTCCCCAAAAAGAGTCAGTAACTTTCACGGCTGTGAAAGGCACAGGAGTAAAGGGATATCCCTTATGCGCAGGAATCTTTTGGGCATAAGACAATAAAGTCATACCAACCAAAAGAAATGTAGATAAAAATTTTTTCATACTATTTTATTTATTAATATTTAGTTTTCAATTCAATTTTTCCTATATAATGCTCTAATATTTCTTCATCATTAAGCACTCCTTCATACAGTTTAATACCATGAAGAAAGCCACTGAAAGGCCAGTCTCCACATGCAGTTCTTCCCAAAGTTATATACTTACTTTCTGTCAAAAGTAAAAGAATATCTTTTTCTTTAATTTTCTTTCCATTAAGATAAACCTTTTCCATATATCCATCATAAGTTATAGCCCAATATTGCCATTTTCCAGTACCAACTAATTCTGGAAAACCCATATCCTCAAACCAACCAAAATGACACACAACACCACAACGTGGCTCTTTACCACTACAAAGCATCACCTTTTGCAACTCCTCTTCCGAAGAGCTTAAATCTATAATACACTCATTTTGTTTCGCTTCAGGATTCAAGACCCAAGCTTCAAGAGTATAAGGAGCACTATCCCTAATCTGATTTGGTAATGCAAAATCGGAACGAAACCACTGTATACTATCAAAAGCAAAAGCTTTAAACCCTTTCTTTTCTACAACAGTTAATGGAGTGGTTAAAGCATGAAATATTCCTTTGCCAGTGGACTCGCAGATTTCAGTGAGAGTATCACCTACACAGTAATCATCCGCACATATTTTCATCAAAACTTTCGGCTTCTCCTCAGAAAAAGTAGCTGAAAAGTCTATTTCAGTCTCTTTTTCATTTATTATAGAAAATTTGCTGGGTAAATGAGTTTTGTCCTCATTGTCAAAAACTTTAATATTCCAAATTGCACCATATTGTCCTTTTCTCTCTCCTCCAACATAGATTAAGCGAATATATCGAGCTTTAACATTACCTCTATCTATCATGGGACTACCTGATAAATGATTATTCCGTCTGTCAGCAAACAGGTTCCAAACCTTTTCATTCATAGAAACCTCAATAAAATATTTATAATACAAAGTAGGATATTCAAACTGAGTCAAGATTCTACGAATGTCTTTAGGACCTCCCAAATCAATTTCAATCCATTCTCTTCCAGATGTCTTTGGACGCCATAATGTAGCATTATTATCATCCACAGCATACTGAGGTTTAAAATTTTCATTATAATAGGAAGAAGTCTTTAATTTTTTACAAAAAGATAAATTAGGGGAAGCATTCACTAAAGTATCAATATTTCCGACTCCACAATGCGTTGAAACCACCTTTCTAATAGAACCATCATCATTAAATACAAGTTTATCAATAGCAATCTGCCGATGCATTCCTCTGGTAGATTGTGGAATATTATGTCGATGATATACAATATAATAGTCATCTCCATTTTTTAAAATACTATGATGTCCAGGCCCATGGACAGAAGAATCTGCATTAGTCGAAAGTATAGGATTGTTTTTTCCAAAAGTAAAAGGTCCCATAGGTCCAATCTTACTTGTAGCATACTGTACTCGATAAGTTTCATCATGACAAGAACCTGAAGAATACATAAAATAATAAATACCTTTTCTTTTTATCATAAATGGGGCTTCGAAAAAATCAGTAGCTTCAGTATTCGGAATTAAATGGGTTTGAGTGAAGCTCTTTCTATCATTTGATAATTTTCCTACTCCACAACCAAAGCCTTTATAAATACCCCATGTACCCCAATAAAGATAAACTGATCCATCATCATCCACAAAAGATTGGCCATCAAGTGTGATAACATTCTTCACAAAACGATCTGGTACTAACACTGTCGTATCATTACTAAACAAATTATGCCATGGTCCGATCGGAGTATCGCTAACTCCGCAATAAATTTTGCAAGGTTCACAATAATACATATAAAACTTTCCATCTTCATCATGCATAACATCTGGTGCCCATATATGATAAGTAGTAGGCCAGTTCATTGGCACCATGGACCAGTTAGCAAGATCTTTTGAAATCCATGCCACCGACGGGCCCAATCCTCCCCCATTTCCATCAGTCGTAGCATAGATATAATAAGTATCTCCAAACTTCTTAATAGTAGGATCTGCGAAGTAGCCTGGAATCACAGGGTTACCATCACCCGGAGTATTCCACTTTTCTACCTGTCCTAAAGCTTCATTATAAAACGAAGAAGCTAAAACTCCTAATATTAATAAAATAAAATTCTTCATAAATAGTTCTTTAAAGATGTATTATCCTTCAAACAAAAGTCCTGTAAAATCATTAATCAAGGATGTACTTCATTCTTGATAGGAAGATCAGATTCATAAAAATATTCTTTCAATAAGTTATACATATCTGGATCATAAACTTTCAACTTTTCACGTCGATTAATCGAATTATGCACTCCATTTGGCTCTCTAGAATAGCGATTGCAATTAAAAAAGGTCTGCACAGTTTCTGCAAAATATTCTTCTTTATTACTAATGGCATATGTACCCCTCCACAACCCCTTCTTCTCAGCATGATCCATCACAAGTTCGAGTCTTTTATTAAAATCTGATTCAAGGTCTACAATACCTACAGTATGAATAAGATGAGCAAATTCATGAATTAAAATATTTTCTCCTTGATATCGGTCTCCTGATAAACATAGTAAGTTTTCTTCTCCACAACTAGAACTGAGCGAATCCTCTGGTGCTCCACCAAAGCCTCTCGCCCTTTTATTCCAAAAAGCTATTTTCTCAGGAGAACTACAAATATGAGCATATTCTGGAATATCGCTAACATTTTCATGCTCTCCTATTACCATAAATCTACAATGTCTTTTAGACATATAATCTCTAATATCCTTTCGTTTCATTAACATGCCTATAATCAATTTACGAGCAGTAAGCAATGCTTCATCTTGAACTTTATCTGAGGAAACTACTGCTATACCACCAGCATCCACATATTTTTTATAAAAAGGAGACAAGTGTAAGGAATCTGGAACATTTAATACTCCCTTGGATTTCGCACATACTTTTTCTAATCGTATAACAAAACCACCTCCCGAAGCCAAACGAATAGAAAGCGTATCTTGTCGAGTTACCTCTTTACATATTTTACGATAATCCGAGGCCTCTTTATTAGCATTGATGCCATCTTGAAAAATTGTAGCACAATAAAAAGCATCATCATCTAAAAAGGAAAAGTTCAGATGCACATTCCTAGCATTCCAATTTGTCATTCCTCCTATATACCAATTTTTCCCCTTTCTTCTAGCAGAAACAATATACTCTCCCAATGTCCCTGCTAATATGCGAGTTTCATCTATTTCAGTAGGAATAGAAGTTATAAGATCCAAGCATTCCTGTTCTATCTGATAATTTGTAGGTGAATCACACAACATCGTCAACGGAGAATCATGTATTACATATGCTGCCAACTGATGACTTCGAGTTCCCATACTCATGGGATTAGAAAAGATAGGAGAAAAATCTTTGCGTGTAGCGTTACGCATAGCACCAGGTGTATAGTCTACAAAACCAGCCATCATACGAATATACGGAAAGATCACATCATATCGTGGCATATTTCTTTCTACCGAACTCCACTTCACTTCTTCCATTCCAAAGACACTCTCCACATTAACTATATTAGGATAAGTCCGATTAAATCCTGTAGGTTTGTACATTCCATGCAAATCCAAAATCATTTTATACTTTGCAGCCATTTCTGCAATACGATAAACCATTTTCACAGCATTTTGATCATCCCGATCGAGGAAATCTACCTTAAATCCCTTAACACCCATAGCCGAATACTTCTTACATGCTAAATCCAGCTGGCTGTCCAGAACATTAAATACTGTCCATAATATAACATCAACACCTCTATCCTTTGCATAATTGATTAAAATTGGCAAATCAATAGAAGGTACCGTAGTCAACATATCCCCATTTTTGGAATCATACCAACCTTCATCTATAATAATATACTTTATACCATTGCGTGCAGCAAAATCTATATAGTACTTATACGTATCCGTATTTATTCCCGCTTTAAAACTAACATATTTCAATCCCCAATCATTCCACCAGTCCCAAGCGACTTGTCCACTTTTTATCCAAGAAGTATCCTCTATGCGATTAGGAGAAGCCAAAGCGTAAACCAAATTATTAACAGGCATCTCTGTATCTTTATGAGTAACTGCTATAATACGCCATGGAAAAGAACGTTTCCCATTACATTCCGCTATAATATCTTTGTATTCCGTTACATACTCTTGCTTCCTCCAAGGATAAAAATTGGTTTTGCTTGGCAAAGGAGCAAACACTCCTTTCAAAGATTTATTTCCGGCTAATACAAACATACCTGGATAAGCTTCCAAGTCAGACTCTAATAAAGTAACTTTCAGTTCATCTCCATAATCTATTGTTACAGGAAGAAATGCAGGTAAGTGCTGAGCCTTGCTAAGTGGAGTAATATCATACGTATTTTGAAAAGCCATGGCAAATGGTTGCTTTTCATTTGTGGAATAAGGTAAATAAGCTATATAATCTTTATCAAAATTAAATTCTGCTACTTCGTTACTTATTTTTATATCCTTTTTAAAACAAGTATAAAAGCGATATGCTATTCCTTCATTATAAGCTCTAAAAAACACACCATAGTTCCCCTTAAAATTAATTTTCAGTTCATTACATAATGATGAAAAAGAGCTAAATCGATATAAAGGAGACTCTATATCCTCCTTAATTGTTCGTTTTTCCTTACTTTTTACACTAGGCATTTTTCCTAATGTACTTCCATCTGCTAAAACCAAAGCAATCTTATTTTCTTCCATCAACATACTTGTTCCATTATAAAGGATAGAATAGCACAGCGTATCATGATACGTATAAACATGAACTTCTAGCTTTCCATTAGGAGAGAACAATTTAATAGGTTTTTCTATTGCATTTATACATTCTAATGCAGAACTAAAAAATAAGAGAATAACTATTATTATCAATTTTCTATTTATCATCTTCTAAAATTCAAATTTTAATTCATATCTATCTTTACCATTTAAGCCACACTCATGCATCATATAATGCGCTAACTAAGATCAATACTACTATTGAGTGTTATATTTATTCTTAATTTTTTAAATAAAGAGGAACAAATAAAATCATTCCTCCTTAATTAAATATTCACATTTTAAAATTAATATCCTGGATTCTGAACTAGATTGGAATTTGCTTCAATAAAGTCATGAAATATTGGAAATATATCTTTATGTAAATCGGTTTCATCTGTTTCTGCGTCTTTACAGAACCATGACTTTCCATTATAAACATTCATATTCTTACTTGTCAATCTAAACCGTATTAAATCTTGTCTACGATGATGCTCACCAACAAATTCCCAAGCTAATTCATCTAAAAATCCTCCTAATTCTATATCATCACCACCTTCTGAAGTAGTTATTATATTATCATTTTCTCCTAATTTGGCGATATTTTCTGAATGCCCATAAGCATAACAACTTCCACCTTCTAATTCTGCAACAGTTCTAAGTGCTTTATTTGGATTATTTTTAAATGCTCGTGCACGAATTGTAGTAACTATATCTGCAGCTGTTTGTTTTGTTTCCCCATTGTAACTACCCAATCTTAATAGACATTCTGCTTTTATCATATAAGCATCTGTCAACCTGAAAAATGGTACATCATCAGCTGATGTTCCATGTTTTCCTGCTACTATTTCATATTTATGAAATCTAGCTCCTTCCATTGGATATGCTCCAGGATTATCTATACTATGAACGGACTTAGTATAAATAAAAGGATCATTATCTACCATAATCTGTTTTCCATCTTGATCTAACTGATTTCCTATTAGCCATGTATCTTCTAATCTTGAATCATCTGAGTCATAAGTATCGATAAATTGAGGTACTGCACAGCTTCCGTTCCATGGAGATCCTGCTAAACCAAAAGTAGATTTACTAGCTCCATGTAAAGCTTTATTAGCTAAATAATTTCCTGTAGCATAAGTATAGTCATATGGAATAGCGAAAATCACTTCACTACATGACGAATCATCTTCCTTAAAAGGATCAGTATAATTAACTGCTAGACTATATTTACCTCCACTAATAACCTCATTTACTTCATCATAAGCTTTTTGGTAATATGTATCATCATCGGTATTAAACCAAGCATTGTGATTCAAATACATCTTAGCTAAAATCATAGATACTGCATAATTGTTTAGTTGGCCATAAATATCATTTTCTTTTAAATCATCTTTAATATCATTTAATTCTGAAATAATAAAATCAAAAGTAGTTTGTGGATCCGCCTGTTTAGGAAGATATCCCTTTTCATGATTATATGTCACTTCTAAAGGTATATTTCTAAAATTATCAAATAATATATAATAGAATAATGCTCTATAAGCTCTTAGCTGAGCACATGAACTAACTGATTTTTGAACAATTTCACGATCTAATAACTGATTACAACTATTAATTCCTTGATAACAATTATACCAATTAGTCCAGAAATGGTCTATTGAAGAATGGTAAGTATGTTTATGCATAGTTACATATAAATCTCCCCATCCTATACCAATTCTTAGTGGTGTCATAATACAATCAGAAGATTCTTCTTCTAAATCAAACAAACCATTCCAACCCCAGTATACTCCTCTCATACTACTATACACCGAAGAAAACATACTTTGAATATCCTTGTCTTTAAATTCATAATTATCAACGGATATTTCACTATATATGGTTTCATCTAAATTAGTACAAGAAGGTAAAATCAATATTATACTAATTAGTGCTAATAATGATGTTTTTTTTATGTATTTAAGTTTCATAATTTTTCTAATTAAAAGGTTAAATTTACTCCAAATGTAATTGATCTAATAGTAGGATATTTATCTCTAAAATCATTTCCTGCTGCTTGTAAATCATTATTTGATAATTCTGGGTCTAATCCTGAATAACCCGTTATACAAAACACATTTTCACTTGAAAGGTAAACCCTTACTTTATTTAAATATTTTTTATTTTTCAAATTTAAAGTATAACCTATCGTCAAATTTGTTAATTTAAGATAATCTCCATCTTCTAAATAGTAGCTTGTAAATGTTTGAGCTTGAGATGAAGACAATGGCATTTTTCCAAAAACATTATCAGATGCTGATTTTAATTTATTATATGCTATATAATTATTTTCATAGTACATACGTTGTTCATTTAATATTTTGAAACCGAACTGTCCAGTAAATTGCATATATAAATCAAAATTCTTATACCCGTTGGCGGAATTAAAAAGATAATATATTGATGTTTAAAAAGTTGTGCATATTATTGATTTATAGTATATTAGAGATGGTCAAACCTTTAATATATCATCAATATATGCACAACTTATATACAATATTCAGTAAAATTCTTAAGATTTGCAAGCAATTTGGCGATAACCTCATAAATGAGAAGGGAAATATTCCTCGTCCAGGTGTTGTTCCCAAGTTTTCAGATATAGAAGTTATA
>JBAYDV010000033.1:0-20970 GCA_041668045.1 Bacteroidales bacterium
AGGTTTGGGCTTGATTCTTTGTAGAGAATTCGCCAAAAAGCATAATGGTAATATCAAGGTAAAAAGTGAACTGGGAGTAGGAAGTACTTTTACAGTAATTCTGCCAATTAGATATTCTGCCGATTGATTTAATTTCGTGTTATAATACATACGGATAAAAATGTCAGTTATTTTTTGCTAATGTAACTTTATTTATATTTGCAACTATAAAAAGTAAAGTAAGTTAAATAAAGTTAGTAAAATGGGAAAATCACAACAAATTAATGTTTTTAAGTTATTGAGTATATTTTTGGCGATTGCCCTTGCAATAGTCCTTATTTCTAAAAAAACAGAATTTACGTCAAAAAAAACAGAAAAAGTTAAAACATTAAGTACTTCAGAACAAGTATTTAAGAATATACTTAGTCGAAGTAGTGTAAGAGATTACACAAAAGAAATTGTATCAGATGAAAAAATTGACACATTATTGCGTGCAGCGATGGCAGCTCCAACAGCTGGAAATAGACAGCCATGGAATTTTATTGTCATTACAGATACTATGAAAATAAGAGCACTAGGACAAACACTTCATTTTGCACGAAGGCAGCTTTCACAAGCTTCTCTTGTTATAATAGTAGCTGCAGACCTTGATAAACAAATGAAATCTACTTTCTTTCCATATTGGCCTTTCGATACAAGTGCTGCTACGGAAAATATTCTTCTTCAAGCACATGCAATGGGATTAGGAGCAGTATGGAGTACAGTAACTCATGATAAAAAGGAAGCTGATGGTGTATGTAATATAATTAATGCGCCTAAAAATATACGACCAATGGCTGCTATTGTAATTGGTTATCCCAAAGGAAATAGTCATGCAAAAGATAAATATAAGTCAGAGAATATCTTTTATAACCAATTTTAAAGATTAATAAATATGAAGAAATTAGAACATTTCTTAAGCATCTTTGTGGTGGCAGTTGTATTAATGACAACTGCTATTGCACGTGATGGTAAGATTTTTGGTGAGGATATTAAAGAATTCGTTGACAATGATAAAACTGAGATATCTAATAGTGAAGCGCAGACAACAAAAGTAGATAAACCGACTTCTGAAGAATTAAAAAAGTTAGGAATACAAGAAGGCGCACAGCTTTACAGTACGAAAGAAATATATAAATGGAAAGTATCAACAGGCGGATTTGTTTATTCTACTACAATTATAGGTGAGAAATTTATAGGATATGGAGGCCCAACACCATTATTTATTTTCTTAGAAAATGGTAAAATTCAAAGTATAGTCCCTGCAAAAAATAATGAAACTCCAGGTTTCTTTAATAGACTTTATACTGAAAAATTATTTAATAAATGGAATGGAATTACACCAGTAGAAGCTGGAAATTTGAAAGTTGATGCAGTATCAGGTGCTACATTTTCATCTACAGCAGTAATAAATAATGTTAAAGCTGCTTTACCGTTAATGGCAAAATCAGAAGTTAAAGCAAGTAAAGGGGGCTTTTCATTAAGTCTTAAAAATATTTTTGTTTTGTTAGTATTAGCATTTGGTTTATGCTGTGCAACAATATGGAAGAAAAAGAAAAAAACATTTCGTATAATCCAATTGACGTTGAATTTCCTAGTATTAGGAATATGGGCTGGTAACTTTTTATCATTACCATTATTAGTAGGATGGTTTTCTAATGGAATAAATTTAGCGACTGGTTTAGTATTATTTTTGACATTAATGTTAGCTCTTGTAATGCCATTTTTAAATAAAAAATCTTATTATTGTAATAATGTATGTCCTTTTGGAGCAGCTCAAGAATTAGCAGGTAAACTTCGAAAGAAAAAAATTAAATTACCAAAATCATGGTTAAAAGTATTAAATAATTCAAGAAAAGTTATTACAATAGTTTTATTAACATCTGTATGGCTAGGAGTTGGAGCTCAATGGATACAATGTGAAGTGTTTACGGCATTCTTTTTCTCGCCGACAGTTATAACTACTACAGGAATAGTATCATTATCATTAGCAATAATATTTATTATATTGTCTATTTTTATGCCAAGACCATATTGCCGGTTTATCTGTCCAACAGGGATGTTATTAACAATAAGTCAGAGTGAAAAATAAAATGAGCAAGAAGCAAGATAATCCTCAAGATTTAGAATTTATTAAACACCACGTAAAAGATGTAGAAGAGTCAATTTTGACAACTAAATGTTCTCCAGTTAGTGTTGAACATAAAGGAAAATTATATTCGTGTACTACAAATGTAGCTATGCACTATATTGGAGGAAAATGGAAAACAGTAATATTGATACACCTTATCAATAGCCCGAAACGATACAATGAACTTCATAAATTAATTCCAACATTAAATGAACGCACATTAAGTATTCAATTAAAACAAATGGAAGAGGATGGACTCATAAGTCGTAAAGTTTATACAGATAAATCTCCACTAAAAGTAATTTATTCATTGACAGAATTTGGAAAAACATTAATACCATGTATTTTATCTATTGCAAAATGGGGCTATGATATGGTTAATAAAACTTAATTTGATTTTCGTGGAAGAATATTAGTTTCCATTAGAAAATATCTACCATTGTATATTAGATTCATGTGTTTACAAAAGTCGAATGAATTTTAATTTTTGTTAAATCATCGTTGTCAAATTTGATTATAAATGTTAATTTTGACAACGATTTATAAACTTACAAACTAGATCTAGAAAACTATTTAATATAATTCAATTATGAATAATTCAGAAATTGCAATTTCCGTTTTATGTGGATTGGGAATTGTACCTCTATTGAACTCATGCAGTTCAACTAAATCAAAAACGTTACCAGAAAAACCAAATATTCTTTTTATTTTAGTTGATGATTTAGGATGGAATGATTTATCGTGTACAGGAAGTACATATTATGAAACACCTAATGTCGATAAACTAGCTTCAACTTCTACTATCTTTACACAAGGTTATGCAGCATGTTCAGTTTCAAGTCCTTCACGTGCATCAATACTTACAGGAGTAAATACAGTTGACCATAATATTACCAATTGGATAGGAGCTCCACAAGGGATAGAACAGAGAAAATTGAAAAGACATTGTAAAATGCTACCTCCTTTCTATTCACAATCTCTTAAGAAAGGCTACACTACTATTGCGGAAGCATTAAAAGCGAATGGTTATTCTACCTATTTTTATGGGAAATGGCATATTGGCGGCGAGGAGCAACATTCGCTACCAACAGATCATGGTTTTGAAGAGAATATTGGCGGATATAAGGCTGGTTCACCAGGCAAAGGTGGATATTTTTCACCATATATGAATCCTAAACTTAAAGACGGTCCAAAAGGAGAAAATCTTTCATGGAGACTTGCGACAGAATGTGCTAAACGCATTAAGACACATATGACGGAAAATCCTGATAAACCATTTTTTTCTATGCTTTCTTTTTATGCTGTACATGGACAGAATCAGACAACTAAAGAAAACTGGCAATATTTTAGGGATAAAATAGTACAACAAGGCTATGCAAAAAAAGGGTTTAAAATGGATAGAATATTACCGGTAAGGCAATACCAAGATAACCCAGTTTATGCAGGTCTTTTACGACAGATGGATAATGGTGTAGGTATAGTGCTTGATGAATTGAAAAAGCTAGGGATAATGGATAATACTCTGATTATTTTTACTGGAGATAATGGAGGAGTCTCATCGGGTGATGATTATTCAAGTTCGATGCTTCCTCTCAGAGGAGGTAAAGGTACTCAGTGGGAAGGTGGAACAAGAGTTCCATACATTATAAAGGAACCACTTCAGAAAGAACAAAGGATGTGTGATACTCCAGTGGATGGTATAGATTTTTTTCCTACTATTTTAGATTATGCTCATATTAGTCTAACAGAGGCTCTTAAGAATTCAGAAAATATAAAAGTCAATGATAAAGACCCATTACAATATAATACTTGTGGTAAACGTGCAGCAGATGCAGGAATAAAATTAGCTGGTGTCCCAGAACCTGACGGAGGTTTAGTCCCTTCTAATAAAATAGACGGAGTATCTATTAAAGCTCTAGTTGAAGGAGATACTATATCTTCAAGAAATTTATATTGGACTTATCCTCACTATTCTAATCAGGGAGGAGAACCATCTGCTTGTGTTCGTTCAGGAGATTGGAAGTTGATATTATATTTTGAAGATGGAAGGTCTGAGTTATATAATCTAAAAAAAGATATCTCAGAACAGCATATACTTAATGATACTTATCCTGAGAAAGTTAAAGAACTCCGTCAAGAATTAGAAAATTGGCTTATTGCACATAATGCTGCTATGCCAAGTCCTGATCCTCAATACGATCCAATATTACGAAAACAATATCTTGAGAAAATGAAAAAATCAATAATCACACGTGAGAAAAGACGTATGAATAGATTTCAAAAGACATATAAGCCTAATGAAGACTGGTGGGGAAGTTATGTTCCTGAATAAATGGAATATTTATAATATATGAAAAACAATAAATTACAATCAAGCTTTCAATTTGGTATTGGAGCATTGACTATACCTTTATGCAGTCTCTCCGTTTTATCTTTGTCGAGTTCATGTAATAGGTCTGTTGAGAAAATAAAGAAACCAAATGTTCTCTTCATCCTTGTAGATGACCTTGGATGGAAAGATCTTAGCTGTACAGGCAGTGATTTCTATGAGACTCCAAATGTAGATACATTAGCTAGTTATTCAACAGTTTTCTCTCAAGGTTATGCGGCATGTTCTGTATCTAGTCCAGCACGAGCCTCTATTATGACTGGGGTTTATACTGCAGAACATAATATTACGGACTGGATAGGTGCTCCACAAGGGGAAGAAATTAGAGCTCAGAAAAAGTATACGAAAATGTTACCAGCAATATATGACCATAGTCTCAAACAAGGATATACTACTATAGCCGAGGCATTAAAATTAAATGGCTATGCTACATATTATTATGGGAAATGGCATTTAGGAGGGGTGGAACAGCAGTCACTTCCGACAGATCATGGTTTTGAAGTAAATGTGGGTGGTTATAAGGCAGGAAGCCCAGGCAATGGAGGATATTTTTCTCCTTATCAGAACCCTTTTCTTAAAGATGGTCCTAATGGCGAGAATTTGTCTTGGAGATTAGCTAGTGAATGTGCAGAAGGGATTAAAAACCATATGAAGAATCATCCAGACAAGCCATTTTTTTCAATGCTTTCATTTTATGCAGTACATGCACCACTGCAGACAACAAAATCTTATTGGAAATATTTCAGAGATAAAGCTGATGAACGTGGCTATTTAAAAGATGGATTTAAGATAGATTATGGTTTGCCTGTTAGAAAGTATCAGGATAATCCTATATATGCTGGACTTATTAGCCATATGGATGATGGTGTTGGAATTGTATTGAAACAATTGAAAGAACTAGGTATATTAGATAATACTCTTATTATATTTACGGGAGATAATGGTGGTATTTGCTCTGGCGTAAGTTCTACTTCCAATCTACCACTAAGAGGAGGTAAAGGAACACAGTGGGAAGGAGGTATTCGAGTGCCGTTTATAATTAAGGAACCGCATCAGAAACAACATAGAGTTAGTGACACACCTGTTTGCGGAATCGATTTTTATCCCACAATTTTGGATTATGCTAATATTAATGTACAAAAGGCTCTTAATGATGGTGATGCAGGAAAAATTGGAGAGATAGCCGGAACACCAGAACCGGATGGTGGATTAGTTCCTCAGCCTAGGATAGATGGAGTGTCAATAAAACCACTTGTTGAAGGAGGCGAAATAGTCTCAAGAAATTTATATTGGGATTATCCTCATTATTCTGCTAGTACTGGTGGGGTTCCATGCGCTATCGAACGTTCTGGAGATTGGAAACTGATTTTATATTTTGAAGATAATCATACAGAACTCTATAACTTGAAAAATGACCCGGGAGAACAAAAAGTGCTAAATACAGAATATCCAGCTAAGGTGCAGGAACTTACAAATGATCTTAAAAAATGGTTAAAGAGTACTAATGGAGCATTGCCTAAGAATGACCCACAATATAATGCTGTACTACACAAAAAATATTTGGAAAATCTTAAAAATAGCATCAAACTACGTGAAAAGAATAGACTTGAAAGTTTTCAAGAGAACTTTCAACCAAATAAGGATTGGTGGGGTAGTTACATCCCTGATTAACTATATTTTAGTGAGAAAATGTAGAATCTAAGATAAAAGGATACAAAGATATTATGAATACTCTACTTATAGGTAATTATAAATAGCTATTATACAGTTTTTATGTTTTTCAACTTTTTGTACTATTTAGTATGACTAGGGATAGAAATTGTAAGTGAAACAAGATATGTCAAAGATTTTAGAATAGATAACGCAGCTTATAGACAATAAAATTTAAATTAAGATTTATTAAAAGGTGATCGTGTGTTATTGATCACCTTTTTAATATGAGTTAATGCGGAATATCCAATTAAAGGTCAAGAATTTAGAAAAAATATTATGAAAACTTTATTGAAATTATTATTTGTTGCGATCATACATAGTTTAGTGTTTCCTAGTCTTTTTTTTGGAAAAGATAACTCCTATGGGACGCAGAAGGTGTATCTTTCAGGTAAAGGATGCGATGATATGGAGGAATGGGATTTTAAATGTAGTGAAGGAATGAATAGCGGATTCTGGACGAAAATTGGTGTTCCTTCTTGTTGGGAAATGCAAGGTTTTGGATATTATAATTATGGCCAGGATATTCCAAAACATGATGAAATTGGTTATTATAAAACAACATTTATAGCTGATAAATCATGGTGTGGAAAATTAATTCAGATTGTGTTTGAAGGATCAATGACTGATACCGAAATGAAAATTAACGGGCATTTAGCAGGTCCAGTTCACCAAGGAGCATTTTATTGTTTTAAACGTGATATTTCTAAATATATAAAATTTGGAAAAAAGAATTTAGTAGAAATAAAAGTTCGTAAAATGTCAACTAACGAGTCCATTAACTGGGCGGAAAGGAAGGCAGATTTCTGGGTTTTTGGAGGAATATTCAGACCCGTATATCTTGAAATATCTCCTAAATTAAGAATAACTCATACTGCATTCGATGCCAGGTGTGATGGAAGTCTTCATGCAGATATTTATTTGAACAAAACATTAAAAAACATTTCTGTGTTAATAGATGTTTTGGATGAAGATGGACATGTAGCAGGAAGAGTGCAAGCCCCTGAAAATTCTGTTGCTGAGTATAATGATGTTTTATCATGGGCTTCTTGCAAATTGCATATAGATGGTAAAATCAATGGAATAAAGCCTTGGTCTAATGAATATCCTAATCTTTATACAGCTGTTATTTCTGTGAAACAGTCAGGTAAGACTATTTATCAAATGTCTCAAAAGTTAGGCTTTAGAACTATACAAATAATACCGACTGATGGTATTTATCTTAATGGTAGGAAAATACGTATTAAAGGAGTGAATAGACATTGCGCATGGCCAACAAGTGGACGTACGACGTCAAAGAAATTGAGTATTAAGGACGTTAAGTTGATTAAAGATATGAATATGAATGCAGTGAGAATGTCGCATTATTCTCCTGATAAACATTTTCTTGATGCGTGTGATTCTCTAGGACTAATGGTACTTGATGAGTTGACATCTTGGTCATTGCCTGCTTATGATACTAAAGCAGGAACTATATTAGCTAATGAATTGTTGAGGTTTGATGTTAATCATCCTTCTATAATTATGTGGGATAATGGTAATGAAGGTGGTACTAATCCTGATTTAGATAAAATTTTCCCAACTTTTGATATTCAGAAACGTAAGGTAATTCATCCTTGGGGTTGGTCTGCTGATACTACAATAAATACTTTGCATTATATATCTTATAATCATGGTATAAAAAGTACTTTTCAGGCAAGAGATATTTTTATGCCTACGGAATGTCTACATGGCTTGTATGATGGTGGAGCAGGTGCAGGATTGGAGGACTTTTGGACTCATATGATGGATATACCTAACTGTGCTGGATTATTTATATGGGATTTTGCTGATGAATGTATAGTAAGAACTGATAAAGGAGGTAAAGTTGATGCTGAAACTTTTTGGGCAGCCGATGGTATATTAGGTCCTTATCGTCAAAAAGAAGGAAGTTATTATACTATAAAAAATATATGGTCTCCAATACAGTTAGAACCTTTTAGTATGACTAAAGATTGGAATGGTAAATTACTACTTCATAACGAATATGTTTTTACTAATTTGAAAGATTGCTATATAAAATATAGTCTTTTAAAGTTTAATAGTCTTATGGTGCCTTTAACAGAATCGTATTCAAAATTAGAAACGTGTCCTAATATTCCTGCTGGTGAAACAAGATATATGGATTTGAAACTTCCTGAGGATTGGGCTAATTGTGATATATTGAAAGTCGAGGTGTATGATTATAATGATCACAAGCTTAGTACATGGACTTATGATATAGCGAAACCTAAAAACATTGCCCCGAAAATTGATTTAGCAGTACCTGTTGAAGTTGAAGGTGATTATTTTGTGTTGCATACAGATTCACTTACTGTTAAAATCTCGAAGTTAGATGGTATGTTGAAAGAGGTAAAGAAGATGGGTTGTGAAATTGCCATAAAAAATGGGCCAAAGCTTTTGTATCCTGATTCAAAACTGCTTAAACCAGAAGTTAAAGTGGATAATGAGAATAAATCGGTTTCTGTGACATATCTTAGTAAGAAAAATTATAAAGGTTTTAAAACGGTTTTATATTCTTTTACATGGATGTTAGGTAGTAATGATATATTAAAATTAGATTATAAATATCAGAGACCGTCTAAAAAACCAATAGATTTTGAAGGTATAACTTTTGAATACCCTGAAAAAGATGTTTCTGGTTGTAGACTTTTCGCACGTGGTCCTTACAGAGTTTATAAAAATAGATTACGAGGTGTAAATCTCGGTCTTTGGAATAAAAAATATAATGATACGCGTACAGGGATTAATTGGAATTATCCAGAGTTTAAAGGATATTATTCTAATTTTTATGGGATGCGTATTTTAGGTTCAATGCCTTTTGAAGTTTATTCTGCGTCTGTAGATATTTATCTTCATTTATTTACTCCATCATCGTATGAATTGCCTGAGAAATATAATGGTCGTTTTCCATCATATCCTGATGGAGATTTATCTTTTCTTGATGCTATTCCTGGTATTGGAACAAAATTCAAGACAGCAGAAGAGCTTGGTCCAGAAGGACAAAAATCTTTTGCTCGTAATCGTTTCGATACTTACCCTATTCATAATATTCTATATTTTAAATTTTAGGTGTTTTTTTTAGAAATATTCCCCCTAAATATCATTGATAGTTTACTAATTTTGTTTTCATAAAAACTTAGTAGATGAATTCAAAATTATTTTTATTGGGAGGCTTGAGTATGATGGTCTTTCCATTCAGTTCAGAGGCCCAGAATAAGGATCCTGAACATCCTAATATTATCTTTTTCCTTACTGAAGATTTATCTCCACAATTTATGGAAATCTATAATAAAGGAAATTATGGTGGTAAAACACCAAATGTTGAAAAACTTTATAAAGAAGGAGGTCTGCTTTTCAATAGAGCCTATAGTAATGCTTCAGTTAGTTCTGCTGCACGTACTACATTAATCACGGGATGTTATGCACCACGCTTTGATGGTGATTTTCATAGAAAATATAAAGAATTACCATTGCCAGAAAATCTAAAAATGTTTCCTACATACTTGAGGATGGCAGGTTATTTTACTGCTAATGCAAGAAAAAAAGATTATAATGTTCAAGAAAATGAAGGCACATGGGATATAGGAACAGGTCAACTGGGAGACTGGGAGAAAAGAAAAGATAAATCACAGCCTTTCTTTTTCCAAAGAAGTAATGTAGTGACACATGAATCACAGATTCAATTTACGGAACAAGTATATCATACAGTAAAAACCAAAACTGATCCATCTAAAACACGAATATTACCATTCCTACCAAAAACTGATTTAATGCGCTATACTTTTGCAAAGGAATATGATAATATTGCCAAATGCGATGAAGAGTTTGGAAAGATGGTAAATATGTTGAAAAAGGATGGTGAACTTGATAATACTTTTATATTTTTCTTTGGAGATAATGGTGGTACATTGCCAGGAACTAAAGGATATACAGATGATATAGGGTATCATGTGCCGATGATGGTTTATATTCCTAAGACATGGAGAAAAAAATTGGGCTATAAGCTTAATTCAGAGGTCGAAGGTAAAGTAACTTTTATGGATTTGGGCCCAACTGCATTACATTTAGCAGGTGTTAAAATACCGGGGCAGATGGATGGTAAGCCTTTTATTGGAACCGATGTCAAACTAGGAAGCGACGTGGCACACTGTTATGGAGATAGATATGATGAGTATTATTCATTCAATAGATGCTTATACAAAGGAGACTATCGATATGCACGAAATTATACGCCTATCCATAGCCAATCATTATTTGCTAATTATAGGTATAAACAGTTAGCATTTATGGAGTGGAGAGATTTATATGATGCTGGTAAGCTTAATGATAGACAGTCAAGGTTTTTCCAGCCTATTGCCCCTGAAGAACTTTACAATATCAAAACAGACCCTAATGAGATGCATAATCTTGCTAATGATCCTAAGTATAAAAAGATTCTTCTTGAAATGAGAAAAGAGGAGCAAAATTATTTACTCTCACATGCAGATCTTGGTTTTTATCCTGAAACGGTTATTTATGAGGAAGCTTTTTCAAATCCCGATGCTTGGGGAAATAAGCATAAAAAGAATATCACACGTTATATGCAAATCGCGGATATGCAAATGCAGCCTCTTGAAAAGAATTATGATGATTTGAAGGCAGTACTTGAAGGTAAAAAATATGACCCTGTGCAAACTTGGTGGGTATTAAATACAATAGCATATTTTGGTAAAAAAGCAGAAAGACTTAAACCTTTTGTGGTAATGAATCTAAATGTAGGTCGCAGTTATGTTCAGTCTGCAGCTTTAGTAGCTATGGCAAATATGGGGATTAAAATATCTCCTTCTGATATTTATCCTGTTTTAAAGAATTGCAGAACTGAACAAGAGACAGTATTATGTTTGAATGATATAGTGTATCTCGTTGAAAATAAGTTTGTTGAGCCATTTAAAATCAATAATTCAATGTTATCAACACTTGGTGAAACTGAGCAAGGCAAATATTATATCAATGTAAGAACTGATTATTTGAATCAAATTTATTTTGGATGCGTAAGACATTTTAATAAATAGAAATTCTTACTAACGAGGATAGATCGCTCTAAATATAAATATCTAGAAAATATGAAAAATATAAAATTATTTACTATAACTTTCTTATGTTTACTTCTATCTGTAAATATAATTTATGCAACTAATTATTACGTATCCAAAAATGGAAATGATGCTAATAAAGGATCAAAAAGATTTCCATTTTTAACTATATCAAAGGCTTCTTCTGTAATGAAGGCTGGAGATGTCTGTATTATTAAAGCTGGTATTTACCGCGAAAGTATTAAACCTATAGCAGATGGTTTGGAAGATAGACCTATTATTTATAAATCCTATAAAAATGATAAGGTTATAATATCAGCTTGTGAACCTCTATCAGATTGGACACTTTTTAAAGAAAATATATATAAAACTCATTGTTCTTTTCCAAAAAGCATGAAAGTTGAAAATCGTATGTTATTTAGTAAAGGCAAACTTATGGATATAGCACGTTGGCCCAATAATATTGACCATAATCCTCTAACACTCGATGGTGAGTTTATTAAAAAAGGATCTGATTCAACCAAAATGCTCTGTCCATCTATTCCTAATTTTGACTGGTCTGGGGCTTATATGTTTTATCTTGGAGCACATAGTGGTGCAAGTTGGACCAGACCTATTATATCATCGAAACCAGGTATAATAAATTATCAGCTTGTTAGTTTTAAGAATTGGCCTTTTTCTAATCATAATCCTAATCGTTGTGAAGGTTTTGACCGCAAAGGAAACAAACAAAGAGGGCAGATTTATCTCTTCGGGAAACTTGCAGCTCTTGACTTTCCTGGTGAGTGGTATTATGACTCTGACGACGACGAAGTATATTTCATGGCAATGGATAAGCGCAAACCTTCGAATAACCAAGTAGAAATAACATATAGAGAAAATGCTATAAACACCAATAGAAAATCTAATATCAAAATTCAGGGATTAACAATCTTCGGTGGTAGGGTGCTTCTAAGTGGAAAAAAAATACTTTAACCAATTGTATTGTGAATAATGCCTGCCAGAGATTTGATGATCTTAATAATACTCATAGCAATATTTCCAATGGTTCGGTAATAATAAGTGCTGAGAATTGCAAAATAGTACATAATATAATAGAATATGGAGCCGCTAATGGAATAGTATCTCATGGCGTTAAAAAAAACTTACTGATTGAAGATAATATTATAAGATATTTTGATGCTACATGCACACACTGCAGTAATATTAGCACAGGTGGAACTCAGAATGTTCGGGTGCTTTATAATACAGTAAGTTACAGTGGCCGCGATTTAGTTACAGTAAGCGGACAAAATTGTGAAATAGCCTATAATGATATGTCACATGCTGAGATGTTGAGTAATGATGGAGGATGTTTTTATGTAGTTGGTAATCAAAATGATAAAAATACCATCGTGCATCATAATTGGGTTCATGATTGTGTAGCACCTTTTTATACAGATGCGAGAATAGCTGGTATTTATCTCGATAATAACAGCAAAGGTTATGATGTTTACAATAATGTTATATGGAATATACCATGGTCTGGTATTCAGATGAATCTAGATAATTGGAACATTAATATCTACAACAATACAATCGTAAACACTTCGGAATTTATTGGAAGGTGGGAGTTTCACAGCAAGTTGAAAAATGTGAAAGTAAAAAATAATTTCTCTGAAAAAGCTAATGACAAACCTGGTAAAGAACCTACTAAATGGAAAAATCTTGATTATAAAGGTTCTGAATATGGAAACTATGTTAATAAGGAAACTATAGCAAGATTCGTTGTTGATTCCTTGAATCATGATTTCAGACTCAAAAAAGGCTCAGAACTAATAGATAAAGGTGTTACAATTAAAGGATTTACAAAAAAATATAAAGGCAAAGCACTTGATATAGGAGCCTATGAATATAGAAAGAAAGCTTGGAAAGCTGGAATAACTTGGAAAGAAAGTGATTTATACAAAATAAATAATTAACCTTATGAAACGTAAAATAAATAATTCATTACTACTCACAGGAATAGTTCCTATAGCATTTGGAGTATTATCTTTGAATGCAAATGCGCAGGATGCTAAGAAAAAACCAAATATTTTATGGATTCTATCAGATGATGAGAGAGCAGATGTAATGACATGTTTCAACCGTGCCACAAGAGGAACAAGTGAAAATGATTTAGGTTATGTATGCTCACCAAATATAGATCAACTAGCTTCAGAAGGGGTTTTATATACGCAGGCCTATTGTAATAATCCTGGTAGTGCACCGTCAAGGGCAAGTATGCACACTGGGCGATATTCTCACCATACAGGAGTTTATGGGTTTGAATATTGGCATGATGGGTTACCGAGTTATAAACCATTTTTTCCACAGCAAATGGCTAATAATTTTGGATATCAAACAGCACATTTCGGGAAATTAGGGGTAAGAGCTTATCATTGGACTCCAAAACGTACTAAGAGAAATAATCAAATCCATATTTATCAGACTGATATTGATTATAAAGAACTAAAATCTTCTAGGTGCACAGATTGGAATAGTTATCAGATTTTTAAAAAAGATTCATTGGGTAAAATAGTGGAATGGAATTTTCCAGATAAGCAGGTAAGACTTTTTTATCCTAAAAAAGGAAACCCATCAGAAGAAACACTTAAAGAACAAAAGGAAGTGTATAAGAAATTAGGTTTAATATATCGAAAAGAAAAGGATTATTTTGTATTAGGAGGACATAGTCCAATGCATACTATGCAAACTCTTGATGGCTATATAACACAAGCATTTTGTAATTATTTAGATAATCAATCTAATAAATATAAATCTATAACTGGTAGAATGATTGAGGGACCAGATCCTGATAAACCACTATATGTAAATATAGGATACCATTTTACTCATACACCTGTTCTTCCTAGTAAAAGTTTTAGAGATAAATATAATAATAGAACTTATAAAATACCTGAATTTACAGAACAAGAATTTAATGAAATGCCTGAACAGTGGCAGAAATGGCAGAAAAATGCATCATTGGCACAATTCTCAAATAAGCAAAAACAGCAGCTTATACGTGATTATTATGCTTATGCTGAAATGGGTGATTCTCTGATAGGAGTGTCTGTAAGAAAATTTAAGGAATTTTCTAAAAAACAAAATCGTCCATGGATAATAATATTCGCATGTGGAGACCATGGATGGCATCTCAATGAACAAGGGGTTTCAAGCAAATTTTCTCCATATTTAAAGAGTAATCAGGTCGCTCTAATCGCTGTCTCAAGTGATAAAAGTATATTTCCTGCGGGTAAA
Organism: Bacteroidales bacterium; assembly: GCA_041668045.1. Taxonomy (GTDB): domain Bacteria; phylum Bacteroidota; class Bacteroidia; order Bacteroidales; family UBA932; genus JBAYDV01. Next base: position 14,645 of record JBAYDV010000033.1, read on the forward strand.
GTATCAGATGAATTTACTGAATATGTAGATATAGCGCCTACTATACTTGCTCGAGCTGGAGCTAATTTAAATAAGAAAAAATGGGATTATCTTGATGGTTATGACTTGAAAGATGTAGAAGAAAATACGATACTTCAAAGGGATTATGTTATTACTCAACAGACACAGATAGGTAGCCCATGGGCATGTATGAGAACGAAAGAGTTTATGATTTCTATAAAAATGAGACCATGGTGGGGAAAACCTAGTTTGAAGTTTCCACCTGATAAGGATATAAAATGGGCATTAAACGCTCCAATGGAAGACCTGCAACTCTTGTTTTTTGATTTGAGAAATGATCCACTAGAACACCATAATCTTGCGAAAGATCCCCGTTACAAAAAACTAATCGAACTTATGAAAAACAAATTGTGTGATATCATTCTTGGTGATAACCGTGTAGAAGTTATTTGGGCTGAAGATAATCACACATTTGCTAAAAAAGATGAATATAAAGTTTCTACATTCGCGGTAGGCAGTGATGATAAAAAGTTGAATATACCTAAAAATATAATACCGAAACTTTAAATTTAAATTACATTAATTTATTTTACTAATTTGCTGATATTTTCTTTTACATCTTTATGATGGGCTTCAGTCTTAAGAAAATATGTAACTATCGAATGAAAATATATACTATGAAATAATTACTAACTAAAACATTACCATGAAACTGAAATATCTATTATTTAGTTTGTCCATAATTGGATTATCAGCATGTGCTAATAATAAAAGAGAAAAAATTATTATATATAATAATACGCCGGGATTACATTCTAACTACCCAAAAGACCCAGAAAATCTCAGCGAAGCTATGAAAAGGAATCTTAGCTATCAAAGTGAATATCCTATGGAAAATGAATTATATTCACATTTCAAATATACTCCCCTTAGAGGCCTAGAATATAATAATGATGATGGTACACTTACAAGAAGAGATCCTTCTAAGGTATTATTTGAAAATGGAAAATATTATGTTTGGTATACTCATCGGGAAACTGAAAGTCCTATAGTAGGAGGAGAGCTATTTACTGATACCAAACCAGCAGTTGATTGGGATTTATCTGAAATTTGGTATGCTACTTCAAAAGATGGCTTTACATGGAAAGAACAAGGTGTAGCTATACCACGAGCTCCTAAAGGACAATTAGGTCATAGATCTGTATGCACTGCTGATATTCTTAAATTTAAGGGTAAATATTATTTATACTATCAGGCATATACTTCACGTACGAAAGGGATGAAAGATGTTTGTCCAGTAACAATGTCTTATTCTGATTCTCCAGATGGTCCATGGACACCATGTAATAAAATAGTAGTTTCAAAAGGGGCAAAAGGGGAGTGGGATGAACACTTAATTCATGATCCATATCCATTAGTTCATAATGGAAAAATCTATTTATATTACAAATCAGGATATAATTATAGAGATGCAGGAGGTTTAGCAATTAGTAAAAATCCAGCAGGCCCCTTTATTAAGTGTAAATATAACCCTGTACTTAATTCAGGACATGAGGTTTCACTCTTTCCGTATAAAGAAGGTGTAGCCGCCATTGTGGCAAGAGTGGGTAATGAGCATAATACTATCCAATATGCTAAAGATTGGGTGAATTTTAAAATAGCTTCATTCGATAATCTTATGCCTATCGCTCCTGGCCCTTTTATTAAAGATGCTTTTACAGACAGTCACGATGGCCAAGGTATCTCTTGGGGAATATGTCATTTTACTGGAATGGGAGAAAAAGGGAAAGCACATAGTATTTTATATAGATTTGATTGTGACCTATCCAGAGAATTTAATGATTCTCAATTTAAAGGACAAGAATTTTATTTCCCGAAAGAATTATATTTCTCACAACATTTATCTAAGGCACAATTAAAACGAATATTAAAACGAAATAATTAAAAAATGAAAATTGAATATAAAAAAGACTTAATTATGAAAAAAACACTTAAGTTAATAACTTTATTAATTGCTATTTTATTTACATTCCCATCGAATGCTCAGAGTAATGAATCAGAAACAATTAAATATGAAGCCAATTGGAAATCATTACAACAATATAAAGTTCCAGAATGGTGGAAAAATATGAAATTTGGAATATACTTTCATTTTGGTCCATATTCTGTTCCTGCTCATAAAACTGAATGGTATTCCCATTGGATGTATGTTGATGGTAATCCAATTAGAAAATATCATGAGCAAACTTATGGTCCTTTATGGGAATTCGGATATAAAGATTTTATTCCAATGTTTAAAGCAGAAAAATTTAATGCTAATGAATGGGTGTCTTTATTTAAACAAGCTGGAGCACAATTTGTAGGGCCCTGCGCAGAACATGCAGATGGTTTCGCGATGTGGGATAGTAAATTTACAAAATGGGATGCAATGGATATGGGCCCACATAGGGATATTGTAGGCGAAATGGAAAGAGCAGTAAAGGCACAAAACTTAAAATTTTTAGTAACATTTCATAGACAATGGTTGTATGCTTGGTATCCAACTTGGAATAAAAATACAGATTGTGGAAATCCTAAATATGCAGGACTTTATGGACCTAAAGCGCCTAAAAATGCTTTTGAAATGGCAAAAGGAACACCAGTATATGTGCCAGATGATAAATTTAATCAAGATTGGTTAAACCGTTTAGAAGAACTTATGGATAACTATAATCCTGATTTAATTTGGTTTGATAATAGGATGAATCTTATAGGGGAAGAATAAAGAAAAAAATTTTTAGCGGATTTTTATAATAAGGGACAAGAAAGAGGAAAACAAGTTGTTTGCACATACAAATTTCATGATTTAGCTGAAGGAAGTGCTGTTTTGGATTTAGAGCGTTCAAGAATGAATGAAAAAAAACAATTTCCATGGTTAACTGATGATTCTATTGATTGGAATGCATGGTGTAATGTTTCGAATCCAGATTATAAGACGACTAATAGAATGATTGACTTTATTGTAGATGTAGTTTCAAAAAATGGAGCTGTGCTTTTAAATGTAACACCCACTGCAGAAGGAGTTATTCCAGAAGGTGTTAAAGAAAGGCTATTAGCTATAGGTAAATGGTTTAAAATAAATGGAAAAGCTATTTATGGTTCAAGACCATGGAAAATATATGGTGAGGGCCCTCAAAAAATAGTTGAAGGACACTTGAGTGAAAGACAAAACGGAGAGTCTTGTGCTCAAGATATAAGATTTACTACTAAAGACGGAAATTTATATGCATTTGCACTAGACTGGCCAAAAAATAATACAGTGATAATCAAAAGTCTTGCAAAATCAAAAGGTTTGATATCTAAAATTAAAAGTGTAAAAATGTTAGGCTATTCTGGTAGTATTAAATGGAAACTGACAGAAGAAGGTTTAATTATTAATTTCCCAAATAAAGAGAAAGTATGTTCTTTTGATGCATATGCGTTTGAACTTAAAGTCAAATAATTATCTCCTTGTATCTGACTCGCATCTAAAATACTTGTTATAAAGGAGCTTCATATTAAAGAAATTGTATTTCTTTAATAATATGTTTAATTTTGATATTCTTATAATTAAACTAAAACATATGGCAACTAATAAACAAGCAATGATAAGGTATATTGCACTTGATAAGTGTTTTAATAATTTTGGTAAAAAATTCTATATATCTGATTTAATAGAGGCTTGCAATATCGCTATTGAAGAAAATACAGGACTATATAATGGCGTTCAAAAAAGACAAATTTATGATGATATAAAGTTCATGGAAAGTGATGCTGGATGGTCTATTCCATTGGAAAGATACAAAGATGGGCGAAAAATTTATTACAGATATTCGGATAAATCATTTTCTATACATAATAAAGGACTAAATCCATATGAAGTAGAACAGATAAAAAATACCATATCTATACTTTCAAGGTTCAAAGGAATACCTCAGTCTGAATGGATTGAAGAAATTAAAATTAGAATGGAAAATGTTCTAGGATTAAAAGATAATAGTGTGCCAGTTGTGGAATTTGATGAGAATCCATATTTGGAAGGTTTAAAAAATTTCACACCTCTTTTTAATGCTATTCAAAATAAGCAAGCATTGGAGGTTCAATATAAAGGATTTAAACAACAAAAAGCGCAGGATATTATTTTCCATCCTTGGTTTTTAAAGCAGTATAATGAAAGATGGTTTATCTTTGGTTATAATGAACATTATCATGGTTTGTCTAATCTCGCATTAGATAGAATTATTTCAATGTCTAGCACTTCAACAAAATATATAGAAAATAAAGATATCGATTTTCAAGAATTCTTTGAAGATGTAATAGGTGTATCTGTAAATACTGATGATTCTATAGAAACGATAATAGTTAAAATAGATAAGAAACTCTGGCCATATATAGAGAGTAAACCTCTACATGGTTCACAAATAGTTCTAGATAGAACAGATGATAGCGTGAAAATAAAATGTCAAGTTCGAATTAATCATGAACTTATAGCTCTTTTGTTTTCATATATGGATGGAATAGAAGTCTTAGAACCTGTAAGCTTAAGAGATAAGTTTAAATCTATATCAGAATCAATATTAAAAAAATATCAATAGTAGTGCAGATATAACGAAGAATAATTATCAACTCTTATTAAACCTTTAAGGAAAAGATGTGTCTTATACTAAATAAATAAAAAGACATAATGAAAAAAGGATTAATATTTATGGTAAGCTTTTTAACCATATTTGGGTGTGAAAAAAATAAAGCAACATCACAAGAAAATGAAACGCCTTCACCGGGAGATACAACCAATTTGACATATACTTATCCAATAGTTGATACTGGCGTGGAAACCTTCTACACTGATTTGGCTATTACATCCACTATAACAGAAGGTAATGCCTTTTATGGTCAAGATGCTAATTATGCTGGAAATGAACCATCATACACTGATAATGGAGACGGTACGATTACAGACAATGTTACAGGATTAATGTGGGAACAGGATATGGGCGAAAAACTCTCCTTTGAAGAAGCTTTCACCAAAGCAGAAGAATCTACTTTAGGAGGATATTCTGATTGGCGCGTTCCAACGATAAAAGAACTTTACTCCCTAATATTATTTACAGGACAAGTAAATGGAGAAAAAGCCATTAAAATGTTCATCGACACAGACTATTTCAACCAACCCATTGGCAATACTGATATTGGCGAACGTGAAATAGACGCTCAAACATGGTCATCGACAGAATACGTAGGACTCACGATGAATGGAGATGAAACAATATTTGGTGTGAATTTTATAGATGGTCGTATTAAAGGTTACCCTAAATATAAAAAAAGTACAGGCAATGCTAATAAGATGTATTTCCGTATGGTACGCGGCAATGTTGACTATGGTAAAAATAACTTCATCGACAATGAAGATGGTACTATCAGCGACCTTGCAACAGGTCTAATGTGGCAGCAAGCGGATGATGGACAGAGCAGAGATTGGGAAGAAGCATTATCTTATGCAGAGAATCTTGAACTCGCTAACCATTCTGATTGGCGCCTGCCAAATGCTAAAGAGTTGCAGAGCATAATGGATTATACCCGCTCACCACAAACTACACAATCACCAGCCATAGACCCTATTTTCGCTACGACAGAAATTAATAATCCTGATGGAAATTCAGGGCAATACCCATTCTTTTGGACCAGTACTACTCATTTAGATGGAGTAAATCCTTATGCCAGTGCAGCTTATGTCGCCTTCGGCGAGGGACAAGGCAAAATGAATGGAGTATTAATGGATGTTCATGGAGCAGGATGCCAACGAAGTGATCCTAAAAGTGGAGATAGAAATGATTACCCTCAATTCCAAGGCCCTCAAGGCGATGTCCGATATGTTTACAATTTCGTAAGATGTGTTCGTAATATTAATAATAATAAAAAATGAGCGAGCAGACGACATCGTTATAAAAAATAAGCTGTGGCATAATTTGCAATAATATTAAATATATATTATATTTGCCACAAGTAAAATATGAAAAAAATGAATAATATTATTGGATCAAATTTAAAGTTGTTGAGGACTGCTAATGCTTTTACTCAGGAGCAAGTTTCTTCTTTTTTAGGGATAAATAGATCTACATATTCCAATTATGAATCTGGAGATAGAGACGCTCCGTTGGCTGTTTTGGAAAAGGTGGCTGATCTTTTTGGATGTGAATTAAGTTTATTATTTGAAAAGGATCAAAATGTAGTGGAAAATATGCTTACTTGTGCTTTTAGAGTCGATAATTTAACCGGGACAGATTTAAAAGAAATAGCATCTTTCAAGA
>JBAYDV010000034.1:0-20946 GCA_041668045.1 Bacteroidales bacterium
AAGAATAATAGGATTCATATCCCTATTTATATGTGGTCCATAAGGCTTTAATCCTGAAATTTTAGGATTCATTTGTATTCTTCTATATCTTTTTGGCCTCCCTTTCATATGACTTTTTATTTATAAGGCAAATATAATGAACCATTGTTCAAAAACAAAATAAATAAAGCATATCACAAAATTTTATAATTTATGATATGCTTTATTTTTTGGCACGGGATTTGTAATTATTTAGACAGATAGTTTTTTCATAGGTTAAGTTTTAGGTTAAGTAAAAAGGGGATAATATTCTGTATATTATTCTCTTTTTCATTTTTAGTAATATCCTATTTTACACAGTGTGTAGGCCTAAGAAGATCTACTACCTTTTTAACAGGATTAAATGTTATTACAGGAGTTTCAATTAACATAGTATTCCAATTACTCATAGAACCATTCCATAGACCAGGTAGTTCTTGAGCTTTTAATTCGCGACCTTGATAACTTTTGTGACTAATAAATCCAGTTTTAGGATCTACGAATTTTGATAAATCAAACTTTTCTCCTTTATAATCTGTAATAGAACATATCATATCTACAGGATTAAAATGAGTAGCAGCTTTTAGTAATTCTGTGGTGCGAGGCGAGTTTGAGTCAAGTTGTGCACTTTCTAAAATTTGAAGAGATGTAGTAGAATCTTCCTCATTTATAATAAAAGGTCCTCCTCCTGGTTCGCCTTCATTCTTAACCATACCGCATACACGAATAGGACGATTAAGTTTGGCTAATAATACATCAGCTAAATCTTGCTCAGAAATTTTACTGAAATCAATGCAGAAATTATCACTCATATAGTTTTTAATTTCATCTAGCTTATTATTCTTTTTATAAGAATCAAAATTCTTTAAATATTCGAAAATCTTTATACGAGCCTTAACTAATTCGCCTGCTAAAATTTGTTTCCATTTTACAGTATCTTCTATATATTTCTCATTAACTACATTATCTATGTTTTTAACGATAATAATATCAGCATCAATAGCGTTTAAGTTTTGGAGTAATGCTCCATGTCCACCAGGTCTGTATAGAGGTTCACCATCTTCTTTTAAGAATGGAGTGTTATCTGCATTTACTGCTATAATATTCGTGTCTGGAGATTGAGTAGAGAAGGATATATTATAATGGCAATGGAATCTCGTCTCATATTTTTCTTGTACATCAGAGAGCAGAGCCTCGAATCCAGCTTGGTGCTCAGGGGATACAGTGAAATGAATTCTAACGATATTATCTTTACCTTTAGCGTATTTAGCACCTTCTACTAAATGTTCTTCGAATGCAGTTCTGTTTTCATTATCATATTTATGAAAAATTACTTGCCCTTTAGGGGAAGCACCATAATTCAGACCTTCTGAGTCTAAAACATAATCAAGAACTTCTTTTTGGCTTTTATCTTTTAAACAAGATTTATAAAAAGGAAGATTTTCTTCTTTAGCGAAAAACTCATTTACAGAAGATTCAGCTGGAATGTCTTTTCCTTTAGATAATAAATCACGAGCTTCAAAAAGGTCTTTGAACATACGTGAAGCAGCCCCAGATGCTGGGACGAATTTTACTACTTTACCATCAAAATTAGTATATGATTTAATGGCTTGAGAAGCTTCAGGATCTGAGATTATTTTAATCCCTTTTCCTATAGTAGCTGGGGATGCTATCTTTAAAAAAGGAAATCCTTCTTTGTAATTTTTAAGTTGTGTTGTTAAATCCATTGTTAGATTGTTAATTATTCGTATATATTATTTAAACACAAAAATATAAAAAAAAGATGTATCTTCGCGCAAAGATCAAAAAAGGTAAAATCATTGATGAAGAAAGTTATTTTAATCGTTTCGATATTGTTTTCATTCTTTTTAAATAGTTGTACGTTGAAAGAATTATTGTCCGAAACGTTAGTTCCAGAGGGCGATTTAGTAACTGTAGATAAAGAAATAGAAGATTTTACATCGATTGAAGTCTCTAGTGGAATATCTGTTACTCTACTAGATGTTCTTGATGATAATAAAATAAGTATTTCCACTAATGAAAATATTCAGGATTTTATACAGATCTCTCTAAGTAACAAAAAACTCTATATTCAAATTAAAAATGGATATAAACTTGATGATGATGCTACAGTTAATATAATACTTTCCTATAATAAGATTGATAGTATTGATTCTTTTATTACGAGGAATGCCTCATACATAAATTGTGCTAGTTTAGATAAAGTAAAAGAGTTAAATGTTAGATTATATGACGAGAGTAAGATATTTCTAGGATTATCGAGCGAAAAAACTTATTTGGAAGCAGAAGGTAAATCTGAATTTTATGGGCCGGGTAGATATGATGATTTAGATGCTGAACTTTCAGGCTCATGTGAGGTTAATATAAATGATAAAGGAATTGGGGATTTAAAAATCACTATGAAAGATTCATCCTTTATGATTTGTTATGTATCTAATAGTATTGATATTATTATGTCTGGTTGGTCTAGATTTATTTATAAAGGTACTACGAATTTTATAAATCAACAGATAACAGGTAATGCATCTATTATTAGTTAAAAAAGGAAGCAAATAAACTATTTCTAGCTTAGCTGCTTCCTTTATGTAAACTTTCATTAGTAGCTCTAAAACTATTGCCCTAAAACATAAGCGAACATAAGAGGTGCTACTATGGTAGCGTCTGATTCTACTATGAATCTAGGTGTGTCAACATCAAGTTTGCCCCAAGTGATTTTTTCATTAGGAACGGCTCCAGAATATGAACCATAAGATGTAGTTGAGTCTGAGATCTGGCAGAAATATTTCCAAAGAGGAACATCTGTCCATTGAAGATCTTGAGCCATCATAGGTACTACACATATGGCGAAATCAGCTGCGGTACCACCTCCGATTTGGAAGAAACCTACACCTTCTCCACCTGAGTTCTTTCTATACCATTCAGTAAGGAATATCATGGTTTCTATACCGTTTTTAACTAAATCAGCTTTGAATTCACCTTTAATTACGTGGGCTGCGAAAATGTTTGAGGTAGTACAGTCTTCCCATGCAGGAACGACGATTGGAATATCTTTCTCGCATGCTGCTAATACCCAACTGTCTTTAGGGTCTATTTCATAGTATTGCTCTAGAACTCCACTGCGAATGAGTTTATACATGAATTGATATGGTAATAATCTTTCTCCTTTAGCTGCTGAATCTTTCCAAACCTCTACTAGATGTTTTTCAAGTCTGCGGAAAGCTTCTTCTTCAGGAATACATGTGTCAGTGACTCTGTTCATGTGATTATCTAGCAATTCTTTTTCTTGAGCAGGGGTTAAATCTCTGTAACCAGGTACTCTTTTATAGTGAGAATGGGCTACTAGATTCATAATATCTTCTTCTAAATTGTTTGCTGAACAAGATACAATATGAATCTTATCTTGGCGAATCATCTCAGCTAGAGATAAACCAAGTTCGGCTGTACTCATAGCTCCAGCCATAGCGAGCATCATCTTTCCTCCTTTATTGATATGTTCGTCATAAGCCTTAGCGGCATCAACTAGACTTGCTGAGTTGAAATGACGATAATGATGTTGAATAAATTGAGAAATAGGACCTTTTTCCATTTTATTTTTTTAAATTTTTAATATTAAATATATAATACGGCGAAATTAGTAATTTTTCTTAAATTTGCGCTTTATTTCTATTATTTATGATTACAAAAGAAAATATCGAGATATTCCAGCAAATAGAAACTCCTTTTTATTTCTATGACCTTCCTTTGCTTGAGAGAACTTTGGATAAAATAGTCTATGCTGAAGAAAAGTACGGATATAATGTTCATTATGCATTAAAGGCTAATTCTCAGTCGCGTATAATAAAAATGATGGCCAGTAGAGGACTTGGTGCAGACTGTGTCAGTGGTAATGAAATATTGGCAGCAGTTAAGAATGGTATAGATCCTAAAAAAATCGTTTATGCAGGAGTTGGTAAGACCGATAGAGAAATAAAAATAGCTCTTGAAAATGGTATTTTCTGTTTTAATTGTGAATCTATACCAGAATTATTAGTAATAAATGAAATCGCAGCTTCAATGAATCTGACGGCTTCTGTAGCCTTTAGAGTAAACCCAGATGTTGATGCGAAAACACATATATATATAACGACAGGACGAGAGGAAAATAAGTTTGGAATGTCTCCATGGATGTTTGATGAATTGATCAATGTATATCGTCAATGTAAAAATGTTAAATTTATAGGCTTGCATTTTCATATTGGTTCTCAGATAACAGATATGGATGTTTTTAAAACGTTATGTACTAAAGCTATGGTAATTGAGGAATATTTCTCATCTTGTGGTTTGATTTCTGAGATTATTAATCTTGGTGGAGGTTTAGGAGTTGATTATATATCTCCTGAAGAAAATCCAGTACCCCGTTTCGATAATTATTTCAAGACTATAAAAGATAATCTAGAGTTGAGACCTAATCAACAGGTTCATTTCGAATTAGGAAGATCTGTGGTAGCTCAGTGTGGCTATTTAATATCTAGAGTAGTATTTGTAAAAAAAGGAAGAAATATTACTTTTGTAATCTTGGATGCAGGAATGAATGATCTTATAAGACCAGCTTTATATGGAGCGAAGCATGTTATAAGAAATTTAAGTTCTAGTTCGGAGCAGACAGTAAAGTATGATGTAGTAGGTCCAGTTTGTGAATCTAGTGATACATGGGGAAAAGGGATACTTTTACCTGATACTAAAAGAGGAGATTTCGTGGCAATGTGTTCTGCTGGGGCATATGGACAGACTATGGCTATGCAGTATAATTTGAGGAAAATAGCGTCTGATGTTTATTCAGATGATAAGATTTTTAATATATAAAGAATAAAAATAGATTTAATATAATAGAGTATGTTTGAAAATTTAACGGATAGGATGGAGAGATCCCTGAAAGTATTAAAAGGTCAGGGAAAAATCACAGATATCAATATAGCAGAGACGATGAAAGAAGTACGTCGATCTTTATTAGATGCCGATGTCAGCTATAAAATAGCTAAAACTTTCTGTAATTCTGTAAAAGAGAAGGCTCTTGGTCAAAATGTGATTAAATCAGTTAATCCACAGCAGATGATGGTGAAAATCGTCCATGATGAGTTAACTGCATTAATGGGTACAGAGTCTGTTGATATAAATATACAAGGGAAAAAAGAAGGAGATCCAGGAATTATCTTAGTCTCAGGTCTTCAAGGTTCTGGTAAGACGACTTTTTGTGGAAAATTAGCATTAAACCTTAAGAAAAAGAAAAATAAAAAAGTTATGATGATAGCCGGCGATATATATCGTCCTGCTGCTATCGAACAATTAAAAGTTTTAGGAGAACAAGTTGGTGCTACTGTATATTCAGAAGAAAGTTTAGATAGTACTGATCTTACTCCAGATAGATCTGATAATACAGAACATACTAATTATACTTCAGGTGTAGGAACAGGAGGTAGTAAAGATCCAGTAGCTATCACTAAGAGAGGTATTGAAAAAGCCAGAAAAGAGGGATATAATTTAATAATAGTCGATACAGCTGGACGTTTAGCTGTAGATGAGCAGATGATGGGAGAGATAGCAGCTATTAAAAATGCTATTAATCCTTCTGAGACCCTTTTCGTTGTAGATGCTATGACGGGTCAAGATGCAGTCGAAACCGCTAAGACTTTTAATGATAGATTAGATTTTGATGGAGTCGTCCTGACTAAGATGGATGGTGATACACGTGGAGGTGCTGCTCTTTCTGTAAAATCTGTAGTCGATAAACCTATCAAATTTATCAGTTCTGGAGAAAAGATGGAAGCACTTGATGTATTTCATCCAAAACGTATAGCTGATAGAATTCTTGGAATGGGAGATGTCGTATCTCTTGTTGAGAAAGCTGAGGAGCAAATTAATGAAGAAGAAGCTAGAAAACTTCATAAAAAGATAGTAAAAAATCAATTTACCCTAGATGATTTTTATAAACAAATCCAGCAGATTAAAAAGATGGGAAATATAAAAGATTTAGCATCTATGATTCCTGGTGTGGGTAAGGCGATTAAAGATGTAGATATTGATAATAATTCTTTTAAGGGTGTCGAGGCTATAATTTTATCCATGACCCCTGATGAAAAAGAACATCCAGAAATTATTAATGGTTCCCGTCGTCGTCGCATAGCAGCCGGTAGTGGAACATCAATAGCTGAAGTTAATAGATTATTAAAACAGTTTAATGATACACGAAAGATGATGAAGACTGTAGCTACAGGCGGAGCTAGAGGAGCTATGAAGAATATGAGAAGAAACTCACGTAAAAGAAGATAATTATTTAAATATATAGATTAAATGGAATTATTAAATGGTAAAGAAACTTCTAATGCTATTAAAGAAGAAATAGCTCAAGAAGTTGAAAAAATCTTAGCAAATGGTGGACGTCGTCCTAGTTTAACAGCTATATTGGTAGGAGAAGATGGTGCGAGTAAAACATATGTTAAGAATAAAGAAAAAGCATGCGCAAGAGTTGGTTTTAAATCAGATATAATCAGACTTCCAGAAGACACTACTGAAGAATCTTTGCTAAAAGAGATCGATAGATTAAATGCAGATGATACTGTTGATGGATTTATCGTACAATTACCTTTACCAAAGCATATTAATGAAACCAAAATAATTAATGCTATAGATCCGAATAAAGATGTAGATGGTTTTCATCCAGTAAATGTAGGAAAGTTGATGCTTGGTGAAGATACATTTGTATCAGCTACACCATTTGGGATAGTAGCTTTGCTTGAGCATTATGGTATAGAAACTGCAGGAAAGAAATGTGTAGTTATAGGTCGTAGTAACATCGTGGGCAGGCCAATCGCTAACTTACTTTCTCAGCGAGGAAAAGATTGCACTGTAGTAATGTGCCATAGTAAAACAGCAGATTTAAAAGAAGAAACCTTAAAAGCAGATATCATTATAGCCGCTATTGGTTCTCCAGAGTTTTTGAAAGCAGATATGGTCAAAGAAGGAGCAGTTATAGTCGATGTTGGAATTACAAGAGTCCCAGCTGATACGCCTAGAGGTTATAGATTAGCAGGTGATGTAGATTTTGAAAATGTAGCACCACACTGTTCATATATAACACCAGTTCCTGGAGGAGTTGGTCCTATGACTATCGTATCTTTGATGAAAAATACGCTTAAAGCATACAAAAGAAAACAGAAATAACTCATAAGTTTAGGATATATATTATTTTCTTTAACAAATAACGTTAAATATTACGCATATTTACAAGTTATATGCACATTTTTACATAAAATGTTATGTTAATAGAGAGTACTTTTGTGCCCGAGTTTTGAACTCAATTCTTGAGATATCATAATTACAGTGGGATGTAATTATCTTCTAAATATCTCGCGCATTTAAGTTGTAATAAAGACAGTATCTTCATTTGGAGGTACTGTCTTTTAGTATATAATATGTATGTATTTATTCTTATGAAATTATCTTATATTTGTACTTTTAGAATCTTAATTTTAATTTAAAGCAAATGAAACACATAACTTTAACGTTTTTTTTAGCCATAGCCATGGTATTTATGTTTAGCTCTTGTGAAGAAGACCTACCAATAGATTTTACGGAGCAAGATTTATATGGAATCTGGCTTCAACAAACAGCCTCAGGTACAAATGGAACTTATTATGAAGAATATAAATCAAATAAAACAGGTTCTTATTGGGATGTGTCTCCTGACGTTGATATACCAAAAAGTGACGCGAAAGAGTTTACTTGGGAATTAGAAACTGATGATTTAACCTGGTATTTAAAATATGAAGAGGTAGGAGGAACTAATATAGTTAGATATACTATTACGACATTAAATTCTACCACATTAACATATACTGATGGACTAACGGCAAAGACTTTTAAAAAACAATAATCTAATTTTATGAAACGCATATTTAAAATTATCTGGATAACTTTACTAACACTGCTATCTATATTTGTGATAATTATAGGTGTAAGTATGTTTATTCTTTTATCGCCCAAACAATTAACTAAAATAGTTAATACACAAGTAGATAGTAGATTGGCCTGCAAAGTTCATGTAGATATGATAGATCTTTCTTTATTCGGAGATAATCATAATATGCGTTTTCAAGTAAAAAATTTAATAATATCAGATACAGTATCCGGGGCAATGGTGACATCTGTGGCATTATCTGATTCTCTGCATACTGTAGAAGCTATTAAGTCGGATACAATAGTTTCAATACCTGAATTCTATTTGAGTGTAAATATAAGAGACTACCTACGTCGTGATATATTGAGAATAAATGAATTATCAGTTATAAAACCATATATCAATATATATAATGATTTTCAAGGAAACTCAAATTTAGATGGACTATATACAAAGCAAATTCCCGAAGTCCAAGTACAAGTAGATGATAATCAGCTAACACTTACTACTGAAGACTTACCATTCAAAATATTAGATATCAGGAAAATGTATATACGTGATTTGAATGTTCAGTATGTAGATATGACTGATACTACTATTGTTAAGATTAATAATTCAAATACGAATATTGTCTCAACATTTGAAGGAGGTAAAGGAAAAGGTAAATTGGACTTTAATATAAAAGGTATTGATGCTATTTATCAAAATCAACAATATGCTAATAATTTATCCTTAACGGTCAATGTACCATTTGGATTATCAATAAATGATGAAAAATTATCAATAGATGATGGCTTTATCCAGCTTGGCAATATAGGAACTAAACTATATGGAGATTTAGAAGTTGAGGATGATAGTGCTTATAAAATGAATATCTCAGTAGAGGCTGAAGATTGGAATATAAATAATATTTTAAGTCTTGTACCAGCATCATATAAAGAATCTCTATCCGGATTAACAGTGCCTAGGAGTCAATTATCTTTTCTAGCTACTCTTTCAGGTACGTTTTCTGATAATGAGATGCCTCTTTTAAGTGCAGATGTAAAGCTTTCAAATACATCAATTAATTATTCTAATTACAAGTTAAATGATGTTAATCTAGATGCTGCTATGTTTTTAAATATGAATGAAGGAGAGAACTCTACAGCAGATGTTAAAAATATAAGCTTTAGATATAAAGATAGTGATTTAGCTTTAAGTGGAAAATTCAATGATATACTTGATAAAATAGATAGTGAGATTAGTGTAAAAGGACTTCTCGCCCTTAATGATTTAAACTCATTTTCAGATATGACAGGTACTACTTTTATTTCTGGGAAGGCTAGATTTAATGTAGATAGTAAATTTAATATAGAACAAATCACTAATAGTAAATTTGAAGATATTAAATATAAAGGTAATATTGGATTTACAGATATAAATGCTTCTTATGCTGATACTATTAAAGTTTTATGTGATAAAGCTGATCTAAATGTAGAAAATTCTGACCTTAAGGATAAATTCCTAAACTTAGGATTAAACGCGAAAAGATTAAATCTTATGATGGGAAGCCTTATGAAGTCTGTGGCAGATAGCGCAAATATTAATATTTCTACATCTAATTTTATGGATACTACTAGAGTGCCATTAGTTGATTTATCTATGAATGTAGCTTCCATAAATACTGTCATGGATACCATTAATCTATCTTTTAATGATTCTGATTTACATTTAGCTATTTCTCCTTCTGAAGATGATGTTTTGAAACCCGTGATTAATGCTAAATTTAATAATGGATATATCAGTGGTAATCTAGGAGAAAGCCTGAAATTTAATAATAGCAATGTGAAGATATTAGCTGATGTTATTTATGATCAGACTAAGATATCTATTATGGAGCAGTTTCAACCTAATGTAAATATTAGATTTACTGATGGAAAAATCCTGTATGATGGTATCGAACAAGATATTATAATTCCAAATATTAGTATGATTATTACACCTCATAAGGTGATTATACCTAAAAGTACTATTAGTGTAGGGAAATCAGAATTTAGTCTTGATGGCTATTTTAATGATATAGATAAGTATATGGAAAATCAGACTCTATTGTCGGGTGATTTTAATTTTACTTCTCCTTTTACTGATGTTAACGAATTAATGGCTATTAGTAATAAACTTACAGCAAGCTCTCAGTTAAGTGAAGAGACTGACGTTGAGGATAGTACAGCTACGGTAGAGACTAATACATTGCCCCGGGACACGATAAAAGCTGATCCATTCATGGTTCCTAAGGGGATAGATATTACTCTTCATACCGATGTTAAGAATGTGGTATGTGGCAATGGTGAATTCCAAAATCTAGGTGGTGATGTTACTATAAAAGATGGTAAAGTAATTATGCAGCAGTTAGGTTTTACCTCTGATGCTGCTCGTATGCAGCTGACTGCTATTTATAAGCCTAAGAGAAAAAATCATATTTATGTGGGCATGAATTTCCATTTGCTCGATATAGATATTGCGAAGATGATAGATATGATTCCTCAAATAGATACTCTGATGCCGATGTTGAAATCTTTTGATGGTCATGCACAGTTTCATATGTCAGCTGAGACATATCTAAGATCTGATTATTCTGTGAAATATCCTACACTTATGGCTTCTTTCGCTATCGAGGGGGCTGATTTAAAGGTTATGGATAGTGATACTTATAGAAAAATATCACGTCTTCTTATGTTTAGTAAAAATACTTCTAATAAGATCGATAGTCTATCTGCAGAGATATCTGTGTTTAGAAATAATATTGATGTATATCCTTTCTTGATTAAAATGGATAGGTATTCAGCTATAATTTCAGGGCGTCATACTCTCGATAATGCATACAAATATCATCTGGACTGTGCCTTACCTGCTAGAGTAGGATTGGATGTTACTGGAAAAGGTGATGATCTGCATTTTAAATTAGGGAAAGCAGTTTATAAAAATCTGTATAATCCTAAGAAGCGTAATTATCTAGAACAGCGAACACTTAAGTTTAAAAAGATAATTAGTGAATCATTAAAAGAGACTGTAAGGCCTCAGGAAAAGGCTGAGTAATCTTGTAGGGGCTGAAATAATATTTATTACATTCTACTAATGGTGTAGAAAGCAAGTATTGTTCTTAATTTTAATGCTTTATAATTAATTATACCATAATCATCTGTAGTTTTATTAGTGAATTTATTAAATCCAGATGTAAATAGGAGAGCTGGTATATTTGCTTCAGCGAAAGGATATTGGTCAGATAATTTATATACTAATTCAGAGAAATTCTTGCTTCCGTAAAAAGAAAAATCTAAGTCTAGGGATATATTGAAGAATCTATTACAAGTAGATATAATATCTCTATGCTGTCTTTTTAATGTGTTATTGCCTAGTACTATTAAATAATTAGGTTTTCCCATTCTTAAAGGTTCAAGAGATGTGCCTATTTGGTCGAAGTTTATCATACATGTAATATTCTTTTTTGGCACTGGTAAATGTTCCACGAAGTATTTAGAACCAGCCATACTATATTGTTTGGCATCAAATGCTACTATAATTATATTTTTCGCTGGGCCCATACCTGATTTTCTCATGGCAGCAAACATATCAGTAAGATTTAGAAGAGCTGTTATACCTGAAGCGTTACTATCTGCTCCATTATATACCTTTCCGTTTAGTTTTCCTATATTATCATAATGTGCTCCTATTATGATATATTTATCTGAAGGGACAATACTTGGAATTATTCCAATAACATTTCTAGCATGAAGGCTATCTACTAAAAAAGGCTGATAATAGTATTTATTTAAAGGTTGAACTCCATATTGAATGAATTTCTTTTTAATAAATGAAGCTGCTAACATACCTCCATGAGTTCCTGTTCCTCTTCCTTCTGCTAAATCATCAGCTAGATATTTTAAAATTTCTTCTTGTTTTTGCTGATAAATAATATCTTCAAACATACTGAATGGGCCTAGTGTATTACGCACGACTTGAGCATGTATATTAGGAATATTAGAGCATAAAATTAATAATAATAGAGATAATGTATATGTAATTTTTGACATTTGGGGTTCAATTAGAATGAATATGTTATATTTGTAATATCAAAAATAGGGTATTTTGTCAAAATGAAAAAATTTATTAAAATATTTGTTACTATTCTTATAGTTTTCAGTTCGTGTCAAGGCATACATGCCCAATATGATACTAATCAATTTTTCAATCGAGGAAGACGTGCATTAGTTGAAGGAAAATACTCCAATGCTATTGATAACTTTAATATTTTGATTCGATTAGATGATAAACTTTATGAGGCTTACTTTTTCAGAGGAATAGCTAAATATAATCTAGGAGATTTTATAGGAGCTGAATTTGATTTTAATAAAACTTTAGATATTAATCCTATTTATACTCCTGCGTATCACTATCGTGCTATTACTTTAAGTAGGATAGGAAAATATGATTTAGCTATTAAAGATTTAAAAGAAGCAGTAGATTTACGTCCTAGTTATACCGGATTATATTTCAGTAGAGGCGTAACTTATTTTTTATCTCAACAGTTTAATAAAGCTATAGATGATTTTAATCATTTTATAACTAAAGAACCTAATGAAGCCTCTGCTTATTTAAATAGAGGTGCGTGTTACCTTTTTACAGGTGATACTTTAAAAGCTTTAAGTGACTATAATAAATCTATTAATTTAGACAGATTTGATCCAGAAGGATATATTAGACGATCCAGAGTTTATTATATGCAGCATAAAATCGAAAATGCTATTAAGGATTTGAATGAAGCTATTAAAATTGATTCTACTAATACTTTTGCCTATTTTAATCGAGCTCTAATGCGTTATGATCTGAAAGATATTAATGGTTCATTGGATGATTTAAATAGAGTATTGAAAGATGAGCCCGGAAATGCATTAACTCTTTATAATCGTGCTTTAATTAGAACACAGATAGGAGATTATAATAATGCACTTGATGATTATGATAGAGTGTTAAATATTAATCCTAATAATGTTTTGGCATATTTTAACCGAGCTTCTGTTTTTATGAAATTAAATCGTTTCAGAGATGCAGAAGATGATTATTCAAAGGCAATAAATTTATATCCGGATTTTGCTAAAGCTTATATCAATAGATCTTATGTTAAAAATCAGTTAGGTCAATATAATTCAGCTCAACAAGATTATAAAATAGCTCAGCAGAAAATATCTGAGTATAGAAAGAAAGATGCTGGGGCAAAAGGAGAGGATAATTCAGTAATAATGGCAGATACTACTGCTCAGTTTAATCAACTACTCGCATTAGACGCAGATTTCGCTAAGAAAGATTTCAACGACGAATTATTACAATATAGAGATGTCGATATTCGTTTAAAACCTTTATTTAGATTTATAGCTTCTGATAAGACAGATATAAATATGTCTTCTTTTATTAGTCAACGTTATGACAATAAAAGAGTTAATGAATTTATAGCATCTATTCCTATTAATGTTAAACTTTCAAGTGCAGAAAAATCTATTAAGCCAAATAATCAAATATTAATTAATGCTATAAATAAGGAGATAGCTGATAAAAAACGACCTCAGTATTATTTTGCTAAAGCTATTCTTGAAACAGAAAATAATCAATTTAATTCTGCAATGATGTGTTATGGTGATGCTTTAGCTATGGATGTATCCGCGAGTGATGAAGTTTTTTATTATCTAAACAGAGGTGCACTACAGTCAGAAATGATAGATTTCATATCTTCAATTAAAAATAATGTTCAGGTTCTTACCCTTGATAATTCAGGAACCACGAAAGCGAGAGTACAAGATAATTCAAGTCGCTCATATGATTATACAGCAGCGATTCATGATATGAAAAAGGCATCAGAATTATTTCCTGATTTCCCATATGCATACTATAATTTAGGAAATCTATATTGTCTCTCTAATGATTTACCTCAGGCCATAGTAGAATACACTAAGGCTTTGGATTTATATCCATCTATTGGAGAAGCATATTATAATAGAGGTCTAGTCCTTATTTATCTAAAAGATAAGGAAAAAGGCTGCATAGATTTGAGTAAAGCAGGAGAATTAGGCATCAAAGATGCCTATAGTGTGATAAAAAAATATTGTAAGGAAGCTAAACAATAAGAATTATCTTAAATGATTAGCAGCGATGACTTTAGCTTCATCTTTAAGTATGTAGCGAATAGCCAAAAATAAAAGAATGGCTGCTACTGTTGGAAATACATTAGCTGTAGTAAAAATCATTTCATCAACTCTTTGAATATATTTTACTATAAGAAGAATTTGATATCCTATTAAAATAAGTGCATTTATAGTACATACACGAGCTTGAATAATACGTCCTTTATACATAAAAATAGATGCGGCTCCAGCTCCAAAGGAAGCGATAGTAAGAACTAATGTAGGATAAAACTCTGAAAATCTAATTATTCCTCCGTCAGTAAATTTTATCATAGGAAGAAAAAATAGTGACCCAATCAGCCCAACAGCTATTATAATAAATACAGATTGTATTCTTTGAAACATAATATTCGTTTTTTTAGTATTAAATGATTAATTTTATGGTGCAAAAATAAAAAAACTTTTTGTAAATAGAATTTTAATAAAACAATATTATGACAAAAATACAAGCATCAGAACTTATTATAAATAATGATGGTTCTGTCTTTCATCTTCATATTAAACCTGGAGAATTAGCAGATAAAGTGATTTTAGTCGGGGACCCTGCTCGTGCAGATCTAATCGCTACTAAATTTGATACTATAGAAGTTTCACATTCTTCAAGAGAATTTCATTCCATAACAGGAACATATAAAAACACACGTTTTACAGCATTATCAACAGGAATTGGCTGTGATAATATAGATATCGTCATGAACGAGTTAGATGCTCTGGTTAATATAGATTTCAAAACCAGAGAGATAAAAAAAGATAAAACTTCTTTAACAGTATTGAGAATAGGAACATGTGGAGGAATCCAACCATATATTAATCTGGGAGATTTAGTTTTTTCTCATATTTCAATAGGATGTGATGGTCTGATGAATTGGTATGCAGATCGAGATGCTATATCAGAATTAGATATAGAAAAAGCTTTCGTAAAACATGTTGGGTGGAGTGAAAAACTTCCTGCTCCATATTTTGTTAAAGCAGATGAGGATTTAATTAAACTTTTCGAAGATTGTACTGTTAAAGGCATGACTATATCAGCTTCAGGCTTTTATGGACCTCAAGGGAGAGTTTTAAGAATGCCTTTAGCTATGCCAAATATGGTTAGAGATTTTGAGAGTTTTGAGTATGATGGAAGAAAAATTACAAACTTCGAAATGGAAGGATCAGCTATAGCAGGTATTGCCAGGCATTTAGGACATAAAGCTGGAACAATGTGTACAGTCGTAGCTAATCGTTATGCAGGAAAAAGCGAACCTGATTATCATGCATTTATAGATAACATGATTCAAACAGCACTAGATAAAATGTGTAATTTATAATAGAAAAAATATGAATAAAGAACTCCTCGCTATTATAAAACTATACGATGATCCAGATGGAGTAGTACATAGTGCTGTTCAAGAAAAAATGGTCGAAGGGGGATATCCTTTACTAGAGAATCTTAAAGAGCATTCTAAGACATATGCAGGACGTCACAATGTAGTGCTTAGAATGATAAAATATTTAAATTCAGAATTGATTTTAAAAGATTTTACAGATATGATGTATAAGAAAGAGTTTGATTTATATCTTTCTATTGCTAGAATATCATGTCTTTTAAATCCTGATTTAACTATGGATGAATTTTACAGCTATTTCTATCCTTCTCTTCAAAGTATAGAAAATGATTTGACAGCTGACAAAACTGCAGTAGAAAAAGTAGAGCTTTTTAATCTCTTTTTTTACAATCAAATAGGTATGCATGCTGGGAATTATCCTCCGCAAGATGAGAAAACATCAGAATTATGTCATATAATTAGACATAGAGAAGGAACACCTATATCGATATCTATCCTTTATTTTCTTATGGCCCGAATGTTGAATATCAACGTATATCCGGTATTTTTTGGGGGAGGATTTGTAGCAGCTTATATTGATGGAGATTTAGAATATCAAAATGTGTCATTCTTTATAGATATATATAAAAGTGGTGCTATATTTCATAAAAATTTGCTGAAGCAATTCATGGCAAAACAAGATATTGAATATAAAGAGGATATTCTTAAAGTAAGAGGAGATGATGCTATAATTATTATATATCTAGAGATTCTGCTATACATGTATGAGATGAAAGGAGAAAATGAAAAATATAATTATATAAAAAGAGCTATTGAATCTATATCAGAAGAAAGATTTTTATCCCCACCGGAAGAAGATAATGAAGACAATGAAGAAGATGAATAAAAATTAATAAAATGGAGAATAATAATTTTTTTAATGTCAATGGCAATAATAGCCAATGGAGTTCTAATCGAGTTCAATCGGTTAAATATGCAGGTAATTCTTATGTATTTACTGCCTTATTAAAGAATGTATATTTATGGATGGCTTTAGCCTTATTAATCACTGCAGTTACTTCTGTATTTGTGGTGTCTCATCCCGCTATCATTCAGGCAATAATAACTAATAAATTATTGTTTTTTGGAATGATAATAGCTGAATTAGTACTTGTAGTATTATTATCTGCTAAGATATGGCAGATGACATTCATTAATGCCTTTATGTCCTTTTTAACATATTCCTTGCTAAATGGATTAACGCTGTCCACTATTTTTTTAGTTTACACACAGTCATCTATAGCGACAGTGTTCTTCGTCTCAGCTGGGATGTTCGCAGTAATGTCTGTAATAGGTTTTGTAACTAAAAAAGATTTATCATCATGGGGACGAATTTTATTGATGGCATTAATAGGAATAATCATAGCCTCTGTAGTTAATATATTCGTAGCAAGTAGCAGATTAGATTGGATGATTTCTTATGTTGGAGTCCTTTTATTTTCCGGATTAACAGTATATGATACCCAGAAAATTAAGCATATGTTGATGTCCTATGGTACAGACATATCTGATCAAACTAAAAAAATAGCTTTATTAGGAAGTTTGAATTTATATCTTGATTTTATAAATTTATTCTTATCATTACTTCGTATATTTGGAAATAGAAGTTAGATATCAAGTCACGTGGCTGATAAAATAATTAAGAAGATTAATAGTTAATTCTAGTATATGAGGTATTATTTTTATAGGATAATCGATTAATGAATTAATTAAGCCTATAGGCACTTGAATTACTATAAGAGTCGTAAGAGGGATGGCTACAAGACTAGAGAATATAGAATATACAGAAATAGTTTTAAAATACATCCATAAAAGAGGAATAGTAGTAAACTGACAAGAAAGAGATACACTTATTAAATTCCATAGTTTAAAGAATTGTTTTTCTAGTTTAGTTTTTCTATCTGTTATTCCTGCTATAAATGGTATATCTTTTAAAATTGGGTATATCAAAAAAATACCAAGCATTGCTCCGTAAGATAATTGAAAACCAATATCTGTCGGAGCAATTGGGTTTATTATAATAATAATTAGTGCAGAAAGAGCTAATGTATTGAGTCCAAAATGAGAGCGTTCTGTTATTTTACAGATTTCATAAATGCAAGTCATAAGAACTGCCCGACATACAGAAGGTCTCAAGTTTGTTAAAAAAGCGTAAAAGCAGAGGAGAATAATTATAGAAAGACTTCGAACCCATGTACAAGTCATTGATTTACCTAAAAATGAGAAAATCCATGATAATATCATATATACTATAGCTATATGAAGACCAGAAAGAGCTAAAACATGCATAGCCCCACTTAATCGATATTTGTTTTTTAACTTATAATCGATTTGAGATTTATCCCCAAGAGTCAAAGCTAGTAATACGGATTCAGAGGATGGAGTGTGATTTTCAGGTAGAATTTTGATGATAGATTGCTCGCATCTTTCTTGAAAACTTTTTATCGCGATTTTAGGCTTAAAATTTGAGGGAATATTAGAATAATGATTAGAAATAGAACTACAGCCACAAGAAAAGATTAATAAAAAAAGAAAATATCTTTTACGTCGCAGAAGCGGTTTGATCAGAAGTAAAAGTATAAGTAAACAGATAAAAACAATAAAAAAGAATAAAAGAGAGTAAATAGATATAATACGACCTGAAGTCCAAAAATAATTAGCAGTAATATTCGCAAGTAGATTACCACAGAAAAAAATAGAAATTAATATAAAAAAAAATCTTTCGCCTCTCATCTTTATCTCTTTATTTAACTTTCTGTACGTGTTAGTTTCAAGTAAAAGACAATATAATAAAAAATTTTATGTTTTTCGCTGATATCTATTAACTTTGCGGTCGAGAAAATCAGAACAATATAACAATAGTAAGCAATATAAATGAAAATTTTAGTATTAAACTGTGGAAGTTCTTCATTGAAGTATCAACTTCTTGATATGAAAACAGAAGAAGATTATTCTCTTTTGGTAAAAGGCCAAATAGAAAGAATTGGTTTGCCAATAGGAAAAGTAACCTATGAAGTGACAGGTCAAGATAAGTTCAAAGAAGAACATGTAGTAAAGAACCACACTGATGGAGTAAAAGAAGTATTAGATTTACTTATTTCTAAAGAAAGAGGAGTTTTAAAATCTCTTGAGGAAATAGAAGCAGTAGGTCATAGAATAGTACAAGGTGGAGATATATTCTCTGATTCATGTATAGTTACACCTAAAGTAAAAAGTCAAATAGAAGAATTGGGTAATTTAGCTCCTCTTCATAATCCTGCTCATATTTTAGGAATCAATGCGGTAGATGAATTAATGCCAAATATTCCTCAGGTAGTAGTTTTTGATACAGCATTTCATCATACTATGCCAGCTCATGTATATTTATATCCTATACCTTATGAATATTATGAGAAATATAAAATGCGTCGTTATGGAGCACATGGTACTAGTCATAGATTTGTTGCATATAAAGCAGCTAAGATGGCAGGTATTGATATAAATAACTCTAGAATTATTACTTGTCATTTAGGTAATGGTAGTTCAATTACTGCTGTGAAAAATGGTAAATCTATAGATACTACTATGGGTTTTACTCCTAATGATGGTATGATAATGGGAACAAGATGCGGAAGTATGGACCCTAAGATTATTACAGGTATATTAGAGGAAACAGGTATCTCACCTGAAGAGTTAGATGAAATATTAAATAAGAAAAGTGGAATGCTTGGTTTAGGAGGTGTTTCTTCAGATTGTAGAGATAATGAAGCTGCAGCAGCAGAAGGAAATAAAAGAGCGCAAATAGTACTTGACATGCTATTTAACCACGTATTAAAATATGTAGGCGGATTCATAGCTGAGATGGGTGGTGTAGACATAATAGCCTTTACAGGAGGAATTGGTGAAAATAATCCTCCATTAAGAGCTTTTATAGCAGAGAAACTAGCTTTTATGGGAGTAAAATATGATGCGAAAGTAAACAATGTTAAGAGTAAAGATATAATTTATTCTACTCCTGATTCTACTGTAAAAATGCTATGTTGTTTAACTAATGAAGAATTAGTTATAGCACAAGATACACTCCGTTTAGTATCTGAAAAATAAAAATTTGCCAGCCAGAAGCTGGCATTTTACTTTTAAAGAATTTATAATAAAAAATAAAAATAATGATTACAAATTTTGATCAGATTTTCGAAAGTTTACGCTCGAAATCTAAAAAGCGTATAGTAGTCGCTTGGGGTGTTGATAATCACTCTATAACTGCTAATTATAAAGCTGTTCAACAAGGAATAGTAGATGCTACTCTAGTAGGTGATGAAAAATTAATTAAAGCAGAATGCGAAAATATAGGAATTGATCCTAAGGTTTTCAATATCGTAAATAACGAGAATGAATTATCTGCTGTAGCTCAAGCTGTAGAAATGGTAAGAAACGGAGAAGGAGACATACTTATGAAAGGTCTTTGTTCTACAGATAAGTATATGAGAGCTATGCTTAATAAAGAAAAAGGATTACTTCCAAATAGAGCAGTTTTAAGTCATGTATGTGTATTAGAAAATAAGTCATATAAAAAATTAATTATCTTAAGTGATATGGCTGTTATTCCATTGCCAGATTTGAAACAAAAAATGGCTATGACTAAATATGTAGTTAATACAGCTCATTCTCTAGATAATCCAAATCCAAAAGTTGCCTTCATAGCAGCTACAGAACAAATGCTTCCTAAAATGCCAGCTTGTGTAGATGCTGCCATATTATCTAAAATGATAGATCGTAATATGATAACAGGATGTATCGGTGATGGTCCATTAGCCTTAGATGTAGCATTATTTGAAGATGCTGTTAAAATAAAGAAACTTAATAGTCCTGTAGCAGGAGATGCTGACTGTTTAGTATTCCCTAATATCGAATCAGCTAATGTATTCTATAAAGCTAATTCTAAATTATGTAAAGATGTAAAACAAGCTGCTGTAGTAGTAGGTGCTATGAAACCATGCGTACTTTCAAGTAGAGCTGATAGTATTGACACTAAATTTAACTCAATAGCTTTAGCTGCATTACAATGTAAATAATGATTTGTAACTAAATCATCATAAAAAAAAATAAAACGTTAGTAAAAATTCTTTTTTACTAACGTTTTTTTTATTACATTTATTCGCAGAAAATTAAAATATTCCTTGATTGTAAAAATATTTAAAATGAAAAGATTAATATTAGCAGTAAATCCTGGTACTACTACCACTAAAATCTCAGTATACCTTGATAAAGAACCAGTGTTTGTGTCTAAAATTGAACATACTCGCGAAGAGCTAGACGAATTTCCAGAAATAGTTGATCAGTATAAATATAGAGTGGAAAAAGTATTAGATGCTCTTCATAGATGTCAGGAATATGAATGGAATCAGATAGATGCTGT